>CAIVNB010000034.1 GCA_903907175.1 uncultured bacterium | reverse complement strand
GATCCACGTAATTATTGGAAAGTTTTTAAAAACCGTTTAAAAAAAGGACAAAATCAGTTGGTTACACAATGTAACCAACTTAAAATGATTGCAAATGATGGTAAATCATACCTCACTGACACAGGAAATGAAGAAACAATACTAGAAATAATAAAACTAATTTCTCCAGAATATATCCCCCAATTTAAGTTATATTTTAATAATTTAAACCATGATGTAGGCCCTAAGGTAATATACACGAATGATCCCTCTGATCTTTCTGATTGTAATAAAAATGAAAGTTATCCACAGGAATATGGAAAATTATTAATAGATGGATATCAAACAAACGATCAAATAATAATCAAAGCGATGATTGGCGGAATTTCTGCTCAAGATATTTCTTTATTTACAAATGGAAAAATTTTAACTATTAAAGGAGAGCGCACAAAAACATTTAATTTATTGAATCAAAAATATATTTATGAAGAAATTTATTGGGGTAATTTTTTTCGTTCAATAGTATTACCTTCTGAAATTGAAACCAAAAAAATTATTACTAATTGTAATAACCAAATACTTACAATCAAGCTCAAAAAAATTAAAAAAGTTTTTGTGTAGTATTAATACTTTTTTATAACACTTCACTAAGCTATTATTTCTTTTTTCTGTAATTAGAAATTCCCTAAATAATACGAAGATACTATGACATTCCTAATTTATCTTTAATAGCTTCAACTATTTCTTCTATCTTCTTGTCAGTTTTTAGAAAATAATATGTTGGCTCTAACTCTGTTATGTCCTTATTTCTTACTTCATCGGCACTTGATAGATTAGTCAAAATAATCACTGGGACAAGTTTTCCCCACTCTTCACCAGTACGTAATTTTTTTAACATAGTCATGCCATCCATTTTTGGCATGACAAGATCAAGTAAAATTAGATCAGGATGTTCTTTGAGAGACTTTTCCAAACCTTCTTCGCCATCCCTTGCTTCAATAACATCAAAACCTTCACTTATTAATTTGACATGGAGTGCATTTCGTAAACTTTTTTCATCCTCTGTTATAAGAATAATTTTTTTGTTTTTTATTTTGTTTTCCATATATTTTAAAGATGTGGCTCCTTAAATAAGGAATCTTTTATTTCTGTAATAATTTCATCTAATTTATGATTAGATTTTACAAAATATTTATGAGCACCAAGGGTCATGTAAGTAGAAACCTTTTCAGCACTTGCTGTATTTGAAACCACAAACACAGGTACTTGTTTACACTTAGCATTGTCCTCTTCTTTACACCAGGCAATAAAATCTAAACCATCTTCTTTACCCATTAGATAATGGTCAAGCCAAATTGCATCAACATGACTTAATTCACTTACATAATGTTTAGCTTGTTCTACAGTACGAGCCGTCACTACCTCAAAATCATTCCTTTCTAATTTAATTTTAATTGCCTCAAGTAGTGGTCTTTCGTCCTCTAATACTAAAATAACTTTGCTTTGATTTTTCATCCCATTAAAAATTTTAATTAATAATTTTTATCCTTATTCCACGTCAGTCGAATTTCTAACGGGACAAGTATAATGTATTATAACTGACAACTAAAACTAATCCAATTTTTTTGTACCCTCTTTCTTCTTCATTCCACTTGATGGAAAAGTAACATAAAACGTAGTACCTTTCCCTTCTTCCGATTTAAACCAAACATCGCCTCCTGATTGATCTATAATAGACCTTATAATATAAAGCCCCAGCCCTGTCCCTTCTGTTTCAGACTCACGTGCATTGTCAGCTCTAAAGAGCTTAGAAAATATTTTTTCTTGTTGATTTAATGGAATACCCATTCCTGAATCTGATACCGAAAATGCCAAGCTCTCTTCTGTGATTTTTTTATCTCCAAAAGATTCATCTTTGCCTAGAATAGATATATTTATTTTTACTTCTCCTCCCGCTTGAGTGTATTTTACAGCATTAGACAACAAGTTCTGTAACACCATACGTAATAATTTTTTATCTGCTTTAAAGTCTTGTGGAAGATTATCTTTATAAATTTCTTCTATCTTTAATTTTTTTTCTTTTATTTGGGGCCCTAGTTCACTCAAAACACTACGTGCTAATTCTGCAACATTTTCTGGTTCAGGTTCTATAATAAAAGTACCTAGATCAAGACGAGAAACATTGAGTAAAGCATCCACTAATTCAACCATGCGTCTATTCCCAATCGCTACTTCATTAAGATATTTTTTCTGTTCTTCATTTATTTTACCCGCATCCTCAGCAAGAAGCATCTCGGTATACCAATTTATGGCAGAAAGAGGGGTACGAAGTTGATGAGAAGCCAATGACACGAATTCAGTTTTTGCTTTATCTATTTCTTTTTCTTTTGTAATATCATGTTCAATGGCAACAAAATAAATTACATTGTTTTTATTATCCAAAACAGGAGAGATGCTGATATTGGCAATATAAAGATCTCCGTTTTTTCTTTTGTTTTGTATTTCACCTATAAAAATTTCTTTCTTAAATTTTATTATATCCCATAAATTTTTATAATATTCGGTAGGCATGGGCATTTTCCATAGGCTACCAGCTTTTTTGCCAACTACTTCTTCTGATTTAAAACCAGTAATCCTTTCGACTGACTTATTCCCATAAATTACAACCCCTTCAGGGTCGGTAATGATAACGTGATCAGACGCATTATCTACGGCTAATTTAAATTTTTCCAGTTCTCTGGCTGCTTTTTCAACATTATCTTTTTCTTTTTCTACATCCTCCAAAATATTTAGAATGGCACTCTTTTGGTCTTCTAATTCTTTTGCTTTATTTCCTATGTCCCTTGTCTGCTCTTGTACTTTCTTTTCAATGGTATTTTTTGATTCTTTGACCATTGACACCATTTCATCAAAAGATTTAGTTAAATCTCCTATCTCGTCTTTTTGATTTGCTTCAATCTTATAATCCCACTCACCTCGCTTTATTTTTTCTATGCCTGATCTTAAAATGTAAATCGGTTTTGTAATTTTTTTAGAAATAAAAAACCCAATTAATATAAAAATAAATGTTGCTAAAATAAAAATTAAAAGAAGAATGTTAATCAATACAAATCTAAAAGACATTATACTAGAATTATCAACCTTCGTAATAAGGCACCATCCAGTCTCAGGGATGTAGGCATGAGTAGCAACTACATCAACATTGCGATAATCTTTAGCTTCCACTATTTGAGAACCGAAAACATTCGCTAGCCCAAAATAACCGTTTTCCTTTACAAATTGGATTTCATTTTTATCAAAACAGTCATCAGCATTTTTGGTTTCAACTTTTTGTTTTAAAATTACATCAGCACCCAAAAAACGAGACGGGGTAATAAAAAATTTATCTTTATTAATTAAAAAGTTCTCTTCTGTATTACCTAAGCCGTTTTCGCTCTTTACTATTTCGTAAAATAAATCTGGAAGATATCTTAAAACAGAAACACCAAGAAAAGCTCCGTTGTCATCTAGTACTGGAGCCGCTATGGCATAATTCAACTTATCGGTTATCGTTGAAAAATAAATATCTTTTATGTATACTTCATTTTTTGAATTAATAAAATAATCATCCGTGGATCTATCTAAGCCTTCATGGTCCTTGTCTGATGATGCAACCATCTTCCCATTAGCATCCAATATAAATACTTCATTAATGTTTGAATCAGCCTCTATGGTTCTTATTAGCCTCTTGTCAATTTTTTCTTTTATAACCTTGTATTGGCTACTATTTGTGGGTTCTTTTAAAAAGTCTCTATATACAGATGCTCCTGCTAAAATAACAGAAGTTTTCTTCTGATCTTGTAAAAATGTTCTGATATGCTCTGCTCTTGCTCGACTACTTGAGGAAAGATAAGAATAAGCATTCTTTTTTACAATACTCGTAGTGTAAATACCTACAGCTAAACCAATTAAGGTTAAAATAATAATAAAAACTAATAAAAAATTAATTTGTATTTTATTCTTTATTTTTAAGTTATTTTTGAATGAAAAAGTCATTTATATTATGATATTTATTTAAATATTAACTATGACTTAACTTATCTTTAAGTTCCTGAATCTCTTTCTTTTGTTTTATCATTTCCAATTCTCGGCCAATCATTAATTTATTTAAGCGTTCTGAGTCATCCAATGTTTTACTTACAAATTCTTCTGAAATTTTACGCTTATTGATATCAATACGAGTACCAAACATCCTTAAAGGTTTATCATCCTTACTCCATTCTGTCACCTTCCCTTGATCAGAAACCCAAACCCAAGAACCACTTCTGTGTCGTAAGCGACATTCAAATGAATAATTTTCAGATTTTTTATAAAAATGCAAATTAAGTAATTCTTTAGATTTTTTTAAATCATCAGGATACATAAAACTATCCCATGTTTTTATACTAGTTGGTTTTAATTCTTCTAATTTATACCCAATAATTTCTGCCCATTTTTTATTAAATATCATCTCTCCTGTCTGTATATTCCATTCCCAAATACCAGCATCAATCCCCAATATCACGTTACTAAATCTTTTTTCGTTTTCTTTAGTTTTTAAATTATTTTTTATAATTCTGTAAAAAAGAAACAGTAATAAAAATAAAGCTAAGATAAAAATTCCTGATAAACTCGTATTAAAAATTGCGTCATTGGTCCAGTATTTTGAAGGATAATCTAATCCAAATACTGCTTTCACTTGACCCGTTTCAGAATCTTTAACTGGTACAAGGACACTAACCCAATTACCCCAGCGATCTGTCGCAGGTTTCGTAATTAATGGTTGTCCAGTTTTTAGTGGCTCAAAAATCTCAAAGTTTGCTTCTGTAAATTCCTGTCCTGGAGGAGAATAATCACTTGAACTAACAGGTTCAGAATCTGCTAAAAAGTATATTTTACTATCTTTTTGTGTATAAATATACGCAAAACGAATATTTATATCAATACTTGGTATTTCTACTAATCTTTTTTTTATACTCTCATAGGCAGTTGTTCCTACATCTTCTGGCAAGGCATGCAGCTGCTTAAGCATTTCTCCATTTAAAGCTATTTCTGAAGATTTTGCGATAGCTAATGCATGGTAAGAAGTCATGTCAATACTTTTATTCCAGGTGTATTTTAAATACGTGGCACTGAAAAGTATAAAAAAAACTGTTAAAAATAAAAATATAATCTCTATTTTTTTTATTGCATATAAATTATTTTTTAATAATTTTAGTTTATTTAACATAAAAAGATTATTCATTTCAAGCCATGTTCATGAAAACATTTCACGTATCTTTGATCAACAACCATAAGGTGATTTATAAGCCAATCCTCAAGAAAATTTATAAGTTCAAACGCAAACTCTATGGTGTATTCGGGATATTTTTCTTTTAAAATCGTTAGATTATCGTTAAATTCTTTATGTTTTTTAATGTGATCTTCTGTTTCTTCGTAATTAAACTCTTTGAAATATTTTTCTTCTGTAGCAAAATGAAATATCTTATATTTTACAAGAGCCTCAATAATATCCCCAAGATTCTCTTTTGTACTACCAGTACTTATAATATCTAGTAGTTTGTTTATTGTAGCAAACATGTGTTTATGTTGGTTATCAATTTCTTCTATCCCTACACTATATTTCTCTTCCCATTCTAATTTTTTTGTAACCATAATATTATATTATAACATTTTATTAATAAAACTTATAAAGTGTTAATTTTCTTGCCAAGAAGAAATGACCAATGGATTAAACGTGCTAGTAGTGATATTTAATTTACGAACAATACTATTTACGGTCCCAGTTACTGTAATTCCCCTTGTTGTCCCTCCAGTATTTGTAATTGTATAAGTACAAGTATTGCCATTTAAGGTAACGTTATTAGCCCCAGTATAACTATTATTTTCACGCATTGCTTCTAGTGCTACTTCTGCACAAGCATTTGCTAATGATTTTGCTTGATTAGAATTTCTTGAATCAATACTTCCTCTAATTGACCAAACACTACTTGTGGTAAGAGTAAGCACTAAAGTCAAAGCAACGCCACCAAGCAATATCACAATAAGTAATGTTGAGAAGCCTTCATTCTTAATTTTTTTAATATCTTTTATATTCATTTTCGTAAACCTGCACTACCATTAAAAGTATATGAATAAGAACCCCCTAGGCTAGAACCCGCTGTTCCGCTTGTAATTTTAAAACTTATTTTTATAATGTTAGGAGTACTTGGACGAGAAAAATTAGAAAAAAGTAAATTGCTTATAACAACCTTATTATTTGTTAATCGGACAGCTCCATCTGTGCCTTCTGTAATATAAAGCACTCCACCACTTTCAGAAAAAACTGTTGGGGTTGTAGATGGTGATGTAGTGACCACACTTAGACTTGAGGCAGTGTTTGAAATAGTCGGACTGTTCACTCCGCTTGCGTTACGAAGTGTTTGAGTAATTGTTTTCATTGCATTTCTTCCTTGATCATTTACCTCAAGAATCATTTGATTATGCAATCGCGAAGTAGTCATACTGGTAGAAAAAGAAACAATAGTACCAATAATCATGCTAAATATTGTAATATAAATAATTGTTTCTAGCATACTAAACCCACACACTAACTTTTTTTCACTTTTAAAAGTTAGTGTGTGGGTAAATCCATTATTTTTTTGTTCTTTTTCTTTTTGCATAT
>CAIVNB010000033.1 GCA_903907175.1 uncultured bacterium | reverse complement strand
TATTTACTTTCTTATGGAATAAAAAATAAAACCGGAATTGATTTACCGAATGAAACAAGCGGGCTTGTATCAAATTTAAATAGTCCGAGAGAGATAGAATACGCAAATGCTTCTTTTGGTCAAGGGATAGCAATGACTCCAATTGAGATTACAAGAGCTCTTGCATCACTTTCAAATGGTGGGAATTTAGTTACTCCTCATCTTGTAAAATATATAAAATATGAAGATGGTACAAAAAAAGACTTAATCTATCCGACGACCCCTACAAAGATTTCAAAAGCAACTTCTGAAGAAATTACAAGGATGTTGGTAGGAGTTATGGACAAATCTCTCAAGGGAGGGCTTGCTAAGTTTGAACATTATAGTGTCGCAGTAAAAACTGGAACTGCACAAGTTGCCAATCCCGACGGGGGAGGATATTATCTAGATAGGCATACGCATTCCTTCTTTGGATATTTTCCAGCTTACGATCCAAAATTTATAGTTTTTCTATATGCCATAAATCCAAAAGGTGTACCATATGCATCAAACACTTGGGCAGATCCGTTTTTGGAAATTACAAAATTTTTATTAAGTTATTATGAAGTTCCACCAGACAGATGATTAAAAATATTTTTAAAAAATTTATTGTATATATTTTACAAATTGAGTCTAGACTTATACTTTGGAAGTATAAACCTAGAGTTGTTGCCATCACAGGTTCAGTGGGTAAGACTTCTACAAAAGATGCAGTTTACGCTGTAATTTCTGGTATTGCATATGTTAGAAAAAGTGAGAAAAGTTTTAATAGTGAAATAGGTTTACCGCTTACAATACTTGGGTGTCCAAATGGTTGGAATAGCCCTACTGTCTGGTTAAAGAATATTTTGAAAGGTCTTTGGCTTTTTGTTTGGCATCATGATTATCCTAAATGGTTGGTACTTGAGGTAGGGATAGGAAAGCCGGGCGACATGAAAAAAACGGCTTCTTGGCTTAAGACCGATGCTGTGATAATCACCGCTATAGGAGAGACGCCTTCTCATATTGAATTTTTTAATTCTCGAAAAGCTCTTGTTGAAGAGAAAGCTCTTCTTATAAAAACTCTTAAAAAGAAAGGGCTTTTAATTTTGAATGCCGATGATGAAACAGTGCTTGAAATGAAAACGAAAACGAAAAATAGAATTATTACTTATGGCTTCAAACAGGGTGCTGATATTTTGGGATCTGAAGATAATATTTTTTATGATGAAGTGGGATTACCAAAAGGAATTGTTTATAGAATAGATGAAAGTGGCAAAAGTTTGCCAGTTATTATTGAAGGAGTTTTTGGAAAAAATCATATATATGCGTCCTTAGGTGCGCTTGCTCTTTCTTCTGGTTTAAAATTTAACATGCTGGAATCTATAAATAAATTAAAAAATTATGATGTTCCACCTGGAAGAATGCGACTATTAAAGGGGATAAATAATTCTTTAATTATAGATGATACTTACAATTCCTCTCCATTTGCTTGTGAGTCAGGACTAAAAACATTGGGAGAAGTAAAAAGTAAAGGTAGAAAAATTGCGGTTTTGGGGGACATGTTAGAATTGGGCCGTCATACAAAAACTGCTCATGAACATATAGGTGAAGTTGCAAAAAAAGAAGTTGATATTCTTATAGTTGTTGGGATGCGAGCTGACAACATAAAAAGTGGTGCGATGAAAGCCGAGATGGATCATGAAAAAATATTTGATTTTCCGAATTCATATGATGCAGGAAAATTCTTAAAGGATTTTGTGAAAGAAAATGATTTGATTTTTATAAAAGGATCACAAGGGATGCGCATGGAACGTACAGTTGAAGCAATCTTAGAAGATCAAGGGAATAAAGACAGGCTTCTAGTCCGCCAAGATAAAGAATGGACAATGAAAGAATAAAAAAACCGGAATTTTGATCCGGTTCTTTGTTATATTTTTTTTGATATTAGCAATTTGAAGAATTTTAAAATTTCTTCTTTATGAAGATCTAGCACGAAAAATGCTAATACGACTGTAATAATCAATATGCTTTTCATGGCTGTGGTTTTTAGGGTGGTCTCTATTTCCATAAAGAAATAAAGATAACCCTAAAAAAAATAAATACCAAAAAACTATTACCAATAAACACAATAACATATTTTTATTAAAAATCAAGTTTTTTTATTATGTAATTTATATATATGAGTGGCGTCATCATAGGTGAGTGTTCGAGCTCAAAATTATTAACAATTTTTATTAAATAAAATTTATGATTAAAAAAAATAAGTTTTTGTTTTTAGGTTTAATAGGCAGTCTTGTATTTGCAGTAGTTTTTTCGACAACTTCTGTGTTTGCACAAGTAGCGACCTATTCACAAATCAATGGTAGTACAACTCTAAAAGTTGGGTCAAAAGGAGCAGATGTATCAACTTTACAAAAGTTCATGGCATCTAATAAGGATATTTATAGAGGTGGTTTAGTAACTGGTTATTTTGGTTCAATGACAAAGAGCGCAGTTAAGAATTTCCAGTATGCTTATGATCTTAGTATCGATGGCGTTGCTGGTGCGATGACAAAGAATAAAGTAAATAATATCATTACAGCAGGTCACGGAATAGACATTTATTCTCCAGCAATCAATAGCCTCTCAGTTATACCTTCCGGAAGAAATGTTTCTTTTTCTTTCAATAGTAATGAAGCTGTAAAGGCAACAGTATTCTATGATACCAATAGAATCATTTGGAGTGAAACAGAAGTATCATATGGAACTCCTTTTATTTCAGGAACTGGAATTGCAGATAATACTTTTAGTGTAAATAAACAAATTACTCTAAACAATCTTTCTGCAAATACAACCTACAATTATACTGTCTTAGTAACAGACGAAAGTGGTAATTTCTCAGTTGTTTGGCCTAGAACATTTACAACGGGACAATAATATTACTCTGGTAATATTAAATAAAAAAACCACTCATATGAGTGGTTTTTTTATTGTGCATTATATATTAGTTTAAGTTTTTCCAAACCCCGATGTATTTGTACAGCAATAGCATTCTTTGAATATCCAGTAATAAGAGACATTTCTCCTAATGATAAATCTTGCACATAACGCATTCTCATTATCTTTTGATAAGTTATAGGCAAATAGGTAATTAATAAAAGTGCGGCTTTTGCATCTAGTAAATCAAAAATACGTTTGGAGTCTCCCGCGCTCGGTTCGAAACCGTTTTCCTGAAGGGAATCGAGTGATATTGTTTTATGTTTTCTATATTGATCTACAATTAAATTATTAAGAACGTGATACAAGAAAGCTTTCATGATATCAATTTTTCCTCCTTTTACAAGATACTTCCATGTTTTTATAAAAGTATCTTGCACTAAGTCATCGCTTGTAGCGTGATTATGCGTCTTAAAAAATGCACGAGCATTAAGTGCTTTGTTAAAGTCGCTATATGCGACACTTAATTCTAGTTGTGTTTTGTTTTTTTCTATGGTTGTCATAATCTTTAAAATTTAACCTTATTTTAATATAGTAATCCTTTACCTTTTTATTGTCAATGTAAATAAAAGACTAAACCTGTGTACACTGTGGATAGCTTTAATGTAAATTTAATAAAACACTTGCTATTATGATTGGTCTTGTGATATAATTAAAGTATGACAATCTTAATTATTGAGGATGAAAAGAAAATAGTAGATATATTAAAAATTGGGTTAAAGGGTCAACGCTATTCTGTTGATGTTGCTTATGATGGAGAGGAAGGATTGGAGAGAGCATTAAAAAATGATTATGCTTTAATTCTTTTAGATATTATGCTTCCAAAGAAAGATGGTCTCGCTATTTGTAAAGAACTCAGAGAAAGAGAGATTCATACACCTATTATAATGCTAACAGCAAGAGGCAGTGAAGAAGACAGGGTGATAGGTTTAACTGCTGGGGCTGATGATTACCTTATAAAACCTTTTGGCTTGAATGAATTATTTGCTCGGATTAGTGCAGTACTTCGTCGACCTAAAAAAACTAGTTCAGAAATAATAAAGATCGCTGATTTGATAATGGACAAAAAGAAACACGAAGTTTCTCGTGCAGGTGTCCTTATCCCTCTTACACCAAAAGAATATAAACTTTTAGATACTCTTCTCTCCAATCATGGAGAAGCGGTAAAGAGAAGAAAACTTATTGATGATGCATGGGGGCCTGATTTTAAAGAAACTAATAATGAACTGAATGTTCATATAAAATATCTTCGCAATAAGGTCGATGGTAAAACTAATAAAACAAAGAATAAACCCTTAATACATACGATAAGGGGAGTAGGTTTTGTTTTGAAAGAAAAAATTTAATGAAGAAAATAAAAAAATTAATAAAACAAGCTCGTGAAAAAGAAGATGTTAGACGCAAGCTTGTGATTGTCGCAAGGGAGCTTGCGGTAACAGCTCGCGAAAAAGAAAAAGTAATAAACAAACTTGAATACACAGCAGAAAAACTTGCCTTCACTGCTCGCGAAAAAGAAGAAACTAGGCAAAGATTGGAATTAATAGCCGACGAACTTCGTCTAAGGGCGCGTCAGCTTGCTTTTTCTGCTGAGCAGCTTGCTATTGTTGCAAAAGAAAAAGAAGAAGCAAGACGAAAATTGGCAGTGATTGCAAAAGAACTTCGTATTAAAGCAAGACAGCTTGCTATCGTTGCAAAAGAGAAAGAAGTTGTCAGACGAAAACTTGCTATCATTGCTAAAAAACTTGCCAAAACAGCAAAACAACTTGCTTTTACTGCAAAAAAACTTGCTCTAGTTGCTAAAGAGAAAGAAGAAGTTAGGCAAAAGTTGGCAATAGTGGCAGAAGAACTTCGTCTCAAGGCAAAATTGCAAAACACAATACAAGCAAAACTAAAAGAGTCGGAAGTGCGATATCGTCGTCTTTTTGAGACTGCTCATGATGGTATATTGATACTGAATTCAAAAACTGGGCAGATTACAGATGTTAACCCTTTCTTGGAAAGATTACTTGGGTATTCTAAAGGTGAATTTTTGCATAAAAAATTATGGGAAGTCGGGCCATTCAAAAATACCAAAGCGTCTAAAGATGCTTTCCAGACTTTACAAAAAGAAGGTATTTTACGTTATGAGGATTTACCACTAGAGACAAAAGATGGGAGGTCTATTGAAGTTGAATTTGTTAGCAATTCTTATATGGCAGGAGAGACCCTCGTTATACAGTGCAATATTCGTGACATAACCGAGCGTAAAAAAATAGAACGAATAAAAGAAACGGAAAGACTTTTTGAAGAAGAGAAATTAAAAGTAGCGTCAATCGCAGATGCTACTCACGAACTTCGTACTCCTATCGCAATAATAAAAGGGAACGTTGATCTAGCTTTAAATAGTTCTACAAAAAATACCAGGTCTCCCGGTAGTGCTTTGCGAGCTATTGACTCTGAGGTGAAGCATATATCTGGCATTCTTTCAGATTTAACATTAATAACTTCTAAAGGTGGAGAATTGAAAAACAGGATTATTTTTGATGATGTAAATTTAAATCAGCTTATAAAAGGTGTTGTGGTAAGAGCAAAAGTTCTTGCTTATAAAAAAAATATATCAATAATTTCCGCAAAAATTCCTAATGTTATAATTTATGGAGATAAAGAATATTTAGAAAAAATGGTAGCGAACCTTGTTAAAAATACTATTATTCACGGGAATGAAAATGGACATACTAAAATTTATACGAAAAAGTCTCCCGGGTTTATAACAATAAATGTAGTTGATGATGGGGTTGGTATATCAAAAGAGGATTTACCCCATGTATTTGAACGATTTTATAGAGCAGACAAGTCGCATCGTTCCGATGGAAATAGTATAGGACTTGGATTATCTATCGTGAAATGGGTTGCAGAAGCGCATGGAGGTAAAGTAGGTGTCAAAAAAATGCAAGGTAAAGGCAGTATTTTTAGTGTCACTTTACCAATTAAAACAAAAAATACTAAAAAACAATAATAAAAAGAAATCCGTGGATATTAAATTGTAATATCTTTGATTTTTGAGCGTCCCTATTGTATGAGAATAATTAAAAACAAAAAAAATGGGCAAAAAATAACTAAATCCACAAAGGATTCTTTTTATTGTGCAAAAGAAGATATTGCAGAAATAATGCTTGTGGCTGAGAAGTTTGCTGGACAGGTAAATAAAATAGAAACAAAAGTTATAGAGCGAATGCAAAAGTTTGAAATAGAGATCTTTAAATTGCAAAAAGAAATTAACGAACTTAAAAATAGATCATAGAAATTATAGTGAATACCGTAATATATTCGTTCCTAGAACGGCATATATAGTGAAGGTTTTATTAAAAATTAATTATCCTACGTAAGTAGGTAAAAAATATATGGATTCATCATTTAATTCGTCAACAACCAAGCCATTATATCGAGGGACTCAAATTGTTTGGTATGTTCTTGGTATTTTAGAAATATTATTAACTTTTAGATTTGCTTTAAAATTGCTTGGCGCAAATTCATATGCAGGCTTTACTAGTTTTATTTATGGAGTAACGCATATTTTTGTGTCTCTGTTTATCAGTGTATTTCGTGTCACATATGCTGAAGGGAGTATCTTTGAATGGACCACTATTCTTGCGATGCTTGTATATTGGATTATAGCTATTGGTATTATCAAATTATTTCTTATGGGAAAAACTGTTTCTACTCCTGAGGCAGCGATTAAAATGAGTAATCAAGAAAAGTAAATTATTATTAATTAAATTAAAAAATTTTATGGGAATTATACTTTGGATTATATTTGGTGGATTGGTTGGATGGATTGCTTCTATCATAATGAAAACAGACGGAGAGCAGGGGATTGTTGTTGATATTATCATAGGGATTGTCGGTGCAATAATTGGCGGTGGCCTTATGAGTTTTTTAGGGAAAAGTGCTGTAACAGGTTTTAATCTTTATAGTTTTATCGTTGCTCTTTTGGGTGCTATTATCTTGATTGCAATCGTTAAACCAGCACGAAGAAGTATTAATAAATAATTTTTTTTTAAATACAGATGACCAAAAAAATAAAAACAGCATACATAAGTTTTGCATTAATAGAAGTTTTTTCAATATTTCTATTTGCTTTTATTTTTTCGGTAAGCGTACAAAGAGTACAAGCTGTTGCTGACAATAATAATCAACTTGAACTTGGTTCAATCGGGAGTAATGTTGTTCAACTTCAGCAATTTTTAGCAAAAGAGCCTTCCATCTATCCTGAGGGGGTTGTTTCTGGTTATTTTGGCACATTTACTCAAGTTGCAGTTATGCGATTTCAAAAAATTTATAATATTTCAGAAACAGGTAAAGTTGATATCGTTACACAAGCGAAAATAAAACAAATCATGTTATCTGACCATATTATTGATGCTAGTGATTCAAAGGTATTGACTAGTCAAGGTCTTGAAGCAAATACTGATTATTATCACTATTACCTTAGTAGTATTTCAGAAAAACCTGATAAACGTTAGTTTTATAAATATAGTATAATAAAAATATGAAAAAAAATTATATAATTCTTTTAGCTTTACTTATATTAGTTTTAGTTATTTTAGGACTTGGAGTATACAAGTTTAACTTTACTAATGATGATGTATATACCGAAAATAGTAAACAAATTAATTCTCATGATGGGACATATCTAATAGAAGGACAAAAAGTTATTTTAAAAAATGGAATATCAGAGACAGAAGC
>CAIVNB010000032.1 GCA_903907175.1 uncultured bacterium | reverse complement strand
GCCCAGTAGGGTTAAAAACAATGGCAGCTGCAATGTCCGAAGAAGAAGCAACCCTAGAAGAAGTAGTAGAACCATATTTAATACAACTAGGACTTCTTGAACGAACACTACGTGGACGTGTTGCCACAGAAAAAGCATACAACCATTTAGGTTTTGATATTCCTAAAAATTTACAAAGTAAACTTTTATAGTTATGACCAAATTATTCAATAATAAAGTTGTATTAATCACAGGAGCATCTTCGGGTATTGGAAAGGCGCTCTCTTGTGAGTTTGCAAAAAATGGAGCAAATGTTATTTTGACTGCTAGGAGGATCGAACTGATTTCTTCTTTCGTAGAAAAACTGAGTTCAAACTTTAATAAATGTATTGCAATAAAATCTGACGTAGCACTAGACGGAGACCTTGAAAAGGCTATCAAAGAAGGAGTTAAGGAATTTGGCCATATTGATATCGTGGTTGCAAACGCTGGTTTTGGTTTAGCTGGAAATTTTGAAAACTTAAAATTAGAAGATTATAAAAAACAATTTGAAACAAATGTTTTTGGAGTACTTCGAACTATTTATGCAAGCCTGCCAGAATTAAAAAAAACAAAGGGTTCTATTTGTATTATCGGAAGCGTAAATGGCGTTGTATCTTTTTCAACTGGATCGTCGGCTTACATTATGAGTAAATTCGCTGTTCGTGGTTTAATAAAATCGCTTTCTCTCGAATTATCGCCCTATGGTATTTCTGTAACACATATCATGCCTGGATTTATAGAAACAGAGTTTGATATAAAAGAAACTGAAGCCGAAAAAAGAAAATATAATTGGCTAAAAATTAGTGCCGAGAAGGCAGCAAGATTAATTATCAGAGCCATTAAAGATAAAAACTTAGAAGTAATACTTACAAGACATGGCAAAATGGCTGTGTACCTAGAACGATATACTCCGTATATTTTAAGAAAGCTTAGTAGTTTGTTTTCAAAACATAAATAAATAATATGTCAGGACATAATAAATGGAGCCAAATTAAACACAAGAAAGATATCACCGATGCTAAGAAAAGCAAAATCTTTTCAAAATTAGTACGCTTTATTTCTGTTGAGGCAAAACTTTCTGGTGGAAAAGATTCCCCCGGTCTTCGTTCCGCCATAGAAAAAGCAAAAAAAGTAAACATGCCAAAGGATATTATTGAGAAGGCTGTCAAAAAGGCTTCAGAGCCTGGTGCGCATATGGATAGTATCGCCTACGAAGCCTATGGGCCAGGAGGAGTAGGAATAATCATCGAAACTCTTACAGATAGTAAAAACAGGACCGCCCAAGACATAAAACATATTTTAGTAGCAAATGGTTCTTCTTTGGCTGGGATAGGTTCTGTTACATGGGCATTTATGAAAGAAAAAACTCCAGAAGGTTTAATCTGGAAACCAACAACATTCGTATCTGCCGAAGATTCTGATTTAGAACTTTTAGAAAAACTCGTAGATGATCTTGAAGAAAATGACGATGTTCAAGATGTCTATACTAACGCAGAATAAACCATGAGAATTTTAGGAATTGATCCAGGATTTGAGAGGTTGGGTGTTGCAGTACTTGAAAAAATTCCAGGCTGTAATAAAGAAAAGGTGCTTTTTTCTGAGTGTTTTAAAACTTCTGCTAGTTTAGATTTTTCAGAAAGACTTTCTTTAATTGGAAAAGAAACACAAAGAGTAATCAAAAAATATAAACCAGACGTACTTTCTATTGAAACATTGTTTTTTACTACAAATCAAAAAACTGTGATGCATGTAGCCGAGGCACGTGGAGTTGTAATATATGAATGTGCAAAAATTGGAATGAGAATATTCGAAGCCTCGCCTCCTCAAATAAAAATTGCCACCACTGGCTACGGAAAAGCCAACAAGGAACAAATAATGAAGATGGTAAAAATATTGGTAGATATTGATAATACTAAAAAATCAGACGATGAGTTAGATGCTATCGCTATTGCATTAACTGCTTCTGCTCATCTTAAATAGTTATCCCCCCACACCTATTTTTTTGATGCTCTTTGAGTGTTTGGAAAACCTCAAAAAAATAGGTGTCGGAGTTATCCACAGTTTTGCTGTTTTTCTATTGCTAAACACCTTTGTATTTGATAAAAATATAGCAAATAATAATTATTAAATTATTTATTGGTCGTTTTAATAAAAATTTTCCGCCAAAGGCGGATCAGCCTCTGGCTGAAAAATAATATATAATTCTAATGAATTACGACGAAGAAGAAGTTTTGAGTGATTCTGGTTTTAATCCTAATAGCGATGATGGTGATCTAGATGATGGATCATTTGATGAACCTCTTAATGAACCAGCTGATGAATTCAAATTCGATGAAGAAGAGCCAGAACTAGAAAGCATCTAAAAATAACCCCGACGTACGTCGGGGTTATTTTATAACTATTTTTACAAATCTTTTTTTGCCGATTTTTAATATTAGTTCACCTGATGTTTTTATATTAAGATCTATTATATTCTGTTTTTTAATTAAATCATGTACCGCATTTCCTAAAACCATTCTCCTCCATTCCCCTTTTGAAGACAAAACCTTATTCTTTACTAGAACATCAGCTAGTAATTCACCTCGGGAACATTTTATTTCTTCCATTTCGTCTGGAATTTCTTTCTTTTGAAAAGTTTTTATAAAATTTTCTTTTGCCTTTTTTGCCTCTTTTTCTCCATGATAAATTTTTACAATCTCATACGCAAGCTTCATTTTTAAATCACGTGGATTCTGATTTTTATCTATTTCCAAAACATCAGTACATAACTCAAATCCCTTTTCTATTAAAGAGTCACTCCAACTCATTACTTTTCCAAACATATCAGACGGAGAATCTTCAAAAGTAATCATATTACCTTCTGTTTTACCCATCTTCTTGCCTGTGTTATCTTCAAGAAGTTTCATAGTAATTACTGATTTATCTTTGTTTAATATTTGAGAAGAAAGATTCCTGCCTGTAAGCATATTAAACATCTGGTCATTGCCACCAATCTCCACATCGACATCCATAGCTACTCCATCATATCCTTGCATTAATGGATACATAAACTCATGTATAAATATTGGTTTTCCCTCTTCACTTCTTCGTGTAAACATATCTCGCTTCAACATTTGTTCTACTGTCATTTTTGAAGCTAAATTCAAAACATCTTCAAACTTCATTTTTGAAAGCCACTTTGAATTAAATTTAAATTCTGCTTTATTCTTTCCTGTAAATTTCAAAAAAACAGAGGCTTGCTTTTTGTATTTCTTTAAATTATTTAAAACTTCTTTATGAGAAAGCTGCCTTCTTGCTGCTAGTTTGTCTGTTGGATCTCCAATCATAGCTGTAAAATCCCCCATCAAAAGAATAATTTGATGTCCTAATTCTTGAAATTGTTTTAATTTTTTTAATGGTATTGCATGTCCCATATGAAGAGTCGGGCCCGTCGGGTCAATGCCAAGATACATTTTCAGTTTTTTACCTGAAAGAAGTTTCTTTTTTAGACTTTCTTTAACAAAAATATCCTCAACTCCACGACTTAATACTTCATCTATTGTTTTTTCGTCTGTAATTACAGTCATATTAAGATTATAACATCTCCAATAACATTTTAAAAATCTTATATAAAGGAGGTTTTTCTGTTATAATTAACAAGTCATGTTAAAAAGAAACAAAAATCGAAAATTTTTAAAGAACCTCGCATTATTCGGCGCGGGATTTTTCATTTTTATACTTAGTATAGGAATAATTTTTATTTCATCCATTAAAATTCCGGATTTCCGTTCTTTTGGGGACAGAAAAGTGGTTAATTCTACAAAAATATATGATCGTACCGGGGAAGTTCTCCTTTATGATATAAACCAAGACATTAAAAGAACTAGTATTCCTTTTGATGAAATGGGTTCAAATATAAAAAATGCGACAGTTGCAATTGAGGACTCAGAATTTTATAATCACAGCGGCATAAGAATCACCTCAATAGTTCGAGCTGTTCTTTCTAATTTTATTGGTAGTGGAAAAACACAAGGTGGCTCTACAATAACCCAACAGTTAGTAAAAATGACTCTTCTTAATTCAAATAAAACAGTTATCCGAAAATTAAAAGAGTGGGTGCTCGCAATAAAAATAGATCGCTCAATGCCTAAAGAAAAAATTTTAGAGTTATATCTAAATGAAGCGCCTTACGGAGGAACACTCTACGGAATAGAAGAAGCAGCAAAAACTTACTTTGGTAAAAATTCCCAAGATTTAACACTAACAGAGGCAGCATATCTAGCAGCAATACCACAATCTCCAACAACTCTTTCTCCTTATGGAAAAAATAAAAAAAGGCTGGATGACAGAAAAAATTTAGTTTTATCTAGAATGCTAGAAACAAAAATTATTTCACAAGAAGAATATAATAATGCCAAAAAGGAAGTTGTGAATTTCTTACCACAAGTAACTGGTGGAATTAAGGCCCCACACTTTGTATTTTTTATTAAAGATTACTTAGAACAAAAATATGGAGCAGATATTGTGGATAGTGGTGGATTAAAAGTAACAACAACACTTGATTACGATTTACAACAAAAAGGAGAACAAATTGTAAAAGATGGGGCTTTAGAAAATGAGAAAAGCTGGAATGGATCTAATGCAAGCCTTGTAGCGATAGACCCAAAAACAGGACAAATCCTGACAATGATCGGCTCCCGAGACTATTTTGATAAAAATATAGATGGTAATTTTAATGTAGCCACTGCAGTAAGACAACCTGGGTCGTCTTTTAAGCCTTTTATTTACGCTACAGCCTTCACTAAGGGGTTTACTCCCGATACTGTACTCTTTGACCTACCAACTGAATTTCAATCAACCTGTAATGCTTATGGAAAGGCTCTCCCAGGACACAATCAAAACGATTGCTATATGCCAGACGACTATGATGGAAAATTCCGTGGGCCAATGAGTCTAAGAGATGCTCTTGCTCAATCAATAAACATTGTCGCTGTAAAACTTTTTTACCTTGCAGGTCTCCCTGACTCACTAAAAACAGCAGAAAGTATGGGAATCAGTACCCTTGCTGATATTAATCGCTATGGTCTTACTCTTGTCATCGGAGGTGGTGAAGTTTCGCTTTTAGACATAACTTCAGCCTATGGAGTTTTTGCAGATAACGGCATAAGAAATCCATATACTGGTATTTTAAAAATAGAAGATCAAAGTGGAAAAGTTTTAGAAGAATACACACCAAATCCTCACGATGTTTTATCAAAAAATGTTGCTTTAACTATTTCTGATGTTTTATCTGATAATACTGCTCGTACACCAACGTTCGGCGCAAATTCTATTCTTCTTATTCCGGGCAAAGATGTTGCAGTTAAAACTGGTACAACAAACAACAACAAAGATGCCTGGACAATTGGATATACGCCATCAATTGTAGTTGGTGTATGGGCTGGAAATAACGACAATAAACCAATGAAAAAAGGGGGCTCTGCTGTTGCTGGTCCTATTTGGAATAAATTTATTACTGAAGCATTAAAAATACTTCCTAATGATAAGTTTGAGCAGCCAGATTTAAGTGTTGATCCGACAAAAGTAAAACCTGCCTTACGAGGTTTTTGGCAGGGTAATGAAAACTTTTTTATAGATAAAATTTCAGGGAAACTAGCAACAGAATTTACTCCAAAAGAAACTGTACAAGAAAAAGTAATCACCAATGTACATTCAATTTTATACTGGGTAGATAAAAACAACATAGAAGGACCTTCTCCTACAAATCCAAGCGATAGCTCACAGTTTGAACACTGGGAAATACCAATCCAAAATTGGTGGGCGCAAAATAGTTATAAATATCCCATTGTGACTTGGGCAGACAAACCAAGCTCTTATGATGATGTCCACACAAATGTTGCCAAACCCTCTGTTTCCATTGTGAGCCCAGACACAACAACTGCTTATGCCCCTAGTCAAAAAATACAATTAAAAATCGCAAGTTATGGTACTTTTCCACTTCAAAAAGTAGAAGTTTTTATAAATGATGTTTATTTAGGAACAATAAAATCGCCTTTTAATTTTTCTTTTACACCTTCTGATTTAACTAATTTAAAAACAATAAATAACCTAAAATTAATCTCATATGACACAGCCTATAATAGTACTGAAACCAACTCAACTTTTAATATACAATAATTTTATATAATTTTTTCTGGGGTTTTTTTATTTAAGAGTTCTTTTAACTTATTAAAAATCTGATCTTTTTTAAGGAAAATCTCATTTTTATAGATTGGTTTTATGTTTAAATAAACAACACCTTTTTTTATTTTTATATCTTCTTTTTGAATTTGAAAATTAATTATATCTGAAATAGTTTCGCGAATTAAGTCTTTTTTTACTTCTTCTTTTAGAAGAATATTGCTAAACTTTAAAAGTAAATCTTTTATTTCTATCATCTATTCATTGGCATTATTAAGTAAATAAATGAATTATCTGAAACACCCGAAACAATTATTGGTTTTTGTGCCCCGTTTGTTCTAATAGACACACTATCAGAATTTATTGACTGGAAACAATCAAAAAAATACTTATAATTAAAACCAAGTTGAACTTCTTCTCCTGAAAGAGTCGCATCTAAATATGTTTTATTTTCTCCAATATCATTATTAGAAGAAGAAAGCTCAAAAATTTTTTTTGCGGGATTAATTAAAAGATTTACCTGATTAAATTTATCAGAAAATATATTTGAGAGTTTCAGTGCATTTAATAAATCTTGCTTAAGAACAACCACCTCTGTTTTAAATTCTTTTGGTACTATTTGTTTGTAGTCCGGGAAAGATCCATCAATAACACGGGAGGTTAAGTAAATTCCATCCATAGAAAGAGATAACTGGTTTTTATTGAAACAAACTTTTATTTCACTTGATAGGTCTCCAAAAACCCTTAATATTTCAGGTATATTTTTAAATGGGATAAGTATTCCATCAATCTCTTCTATGTCTTTTATTTTTATTTTTTTCTCTGCAAGCCTGAATGAGTCTGTGGAAACAAATATTAAATTTTCATTATTTGAATACATATAAACACTTGAAATTTCTGGTTTTATATCTGAAGAAGAAGAGCTGTAATATACTGATTTTATTCCATCTATGAGTTTTTTTGACTCTATTTCAAATATTTTTCCGGAAACAATTGGAATTGTTGGAAAATCCTCAGAAGATTGTCCTTTTAGTTTAATCTGACTCTTTTTTGTTTTAATTAATAAATTACCATTATCTTCTTCTATAAAGATATTTTCATTTTGATAAATGTTTGAAAAAATCTCACCTAAAACTTGACCTAGTATTGCAACGGTTCCCTCTTTTTCAACTTTAGCTGGAATTTCAACCTCAATACCAAGGCTTAAATTTGTAGAACGAAGTTTTAGTGTTTTTCCTTTTGCAATTAATAAAATGGAACTAAGAATTGGTAAAGTTAGGTTCTTTCCAGTTATTCTTTCTGTTTGAATTATAGCTTCTTTAATTTTTTTAATTTCACATTCTATTTTCATATATTTGTTTACTATTTTATATATATAATTTATTAATACT
>CAIVNB010000031.1 GCA_903907175.1 uncultured bacterium | reverse complement strand
TTTATCGCCAATTTTATAACCTGTAACAACTTTTATTTTATCAGTAGGACAAATATCTGCTTTATTTATAAAAATCTTATTAGCGCCAGAAAGCCCTATCGCATACCTAAGTGCAAACAAATCAAGCCAGCCACACATGCGGGGTCTGCCAGTGGTTGCTCCAAATTCATGCCCCCTTTCTTGAAACATTTTTTCAACTGCTTCATCTTTAATTCTTGCTGGGAAATCTCCTCCCCCGACTTTGGTTGTATATGCTTTAATTACTCCATAAACATTCCTGATTGCAATATGAGACACCCCAAGTCCAAGACAAATATTTGCAGGCAACGTATTCGAGCTCGTTACATTTGGATAATCTCCATAATCTATATCAAGCATTACTCCTTGTGCACCTTCTGCTAAAATATTTTTCCCCTCTTTTAATCTTTTTTGTACTAGAAAAGATAAATCGCAAATTTGTAATTTTTTTATTTCTTCTAACGCTCCATACCATTTTGTTTTTGCTTCTTCTATTTTTTCAGTAGGAATTTCAAAACCATATTTATCTTTAAACATATTCAAGATATTAATATGCATTTCTGAAAGATCTTTTAATTTTTTATCAAAATCAGAGCGAGAAATATCCCCCATAAGAAGCCCTCTTCGAGCTCGAGAATCACTATATGTCGGGCCTATGCCACGTGATGTAGTACCAATCTTTGAGCCTTCTTTAACTCGTGAAAATTCTTCAGCTTGATCTAAAAAGGGATGTAAATATGAAACTAATTTCGCTCGATTGGAAATATATAAACGAGGAAGTACATCAAAGCCTAAATCTTTTAACTCTTTGATTTCTTTAATTAAAGAAACGATATCAACGACAACTCCATTGCCAACATAAAGTTCTACCCCTTCTCGCAAACAACCAGATGGAATGATGTGACCAACAAACTCCATGTCACCACATTTCAAAGTATGACCAGCATTGGCTCCCCCTTGAAAACGCGCAACTGCAGAATATACTCCACTAGACAAAAGTTCATCGATATTTTTCCCTTTTCCTTCATCTCCCCACTGCAAACCTACAAGGACATCTATAAATCCCTTTTTATTTTTTTCCATACTTTTTATTTTTTACTACTATAATTAGGTGATTCTTTTGTAATAGACACATCATGCGGATGACTTTCACGAATTCCTGATTGAGTAATTTTAGTAAATTTTGCTTTTTTATGAAGCGTAGAAATATCTTTTGCCCCACAATATCCCATACCAGCTCGAAGTCCTCCAATAAGTTGATAAACAACCTCAGAAAGA
The DNA here is from genome assembly GCA_903907175.1 of uncultured bacterium. Taxonomy (GTDB): domain Bacteria; phylum Patescibacteriota; class Minisyncoccia; order Phycocordibacterales; family UBA9973; genus UBA9973. The sequence continues at coordinate 2,121 of CAIVNB010000031.1, read as the reverse complement.
TTCCCCTTAAAAGCAACTCTTCCCACAATTCCCTCAGGTACCAATTTTTTTATATCATCTTCTGTGTCTTGAAAATATCTATCCTTTGAGCCTTGTTCCATTGCTTCAATAGAACCCATCCCACGATAAGTTTTAAATTTTCTTCCTTCAAATATAACTGCTTCTCCGGGAGATTCTTCGACTCCAGCAAACAGTGAGCCTGCCATTACTGAACTTGCTCCGGCCGCAATCGCTTTTGGGATATCTCCCGTATAACGAATACCTCCATCTGCAATAACTGGCACTCCCTTCCCCTTAATCGCCTGTGCAACATTGTAGACCGCTGAGAATTGTGGATACCCAACTCCTGCAATTACGCGAGTTGTACAAATCGAACCTGGACCAATCCCAACTTTGAGCGCATCAGCACCTGCTTTTACTAAATCCAAGGCCGCCTCTTCTGTCGCAATATTTCCAACAATTACTTCCAATTTCGGAAAATTCTTTTTTATTTCTTTTAATTTTTCAATTACGCCTTTGGTATGACCATGAGCAGTATCAAGTACGACAACATCAACTTCATTTTGATAAAGTGCCTTTACTCTCTCTATTGTATCCTTTGTTACTCCAATTGCGGCTCCAACCCTCAATCGTCCACCAGCGTCCTTACAAGCATTAGGTCTTGATTTTACTTTCATTATATCTCTATAAGTAATAAGTCCAACAAGTTTATTGTTTTTATCAACCAAAGGTAATTTCTCAACTTTGTTTTTTGTAAATATTTCTTCTGCCTTTATTAAATCTGTATTCGCACTACCTGTTATTAAATTATTTTTTGTCATAACTTCATCGACGGTAAGCTCTAAATTTTTCTGAAAACGTAAATCCCGGTTGGTTATTATTCCTTTCAAATGCATTTCTTTATCAACTATTGGTATCCCGCCAATTTTATTTTCTTTCATCACAGCAAGTGCTTCTTTTATGAGAGTTCCTTCGAGGAGTGTAATTGGGTCATGGATCATTCCACTTTCAGAACGTTTTACTTTCCTTACTTCCCCTGCTTGTTTTTCTATCGACATGTTCTTATGAAGTATCCCAATACCCCCTTCTTGAGCCATCGCGATAGCCATAGCAGACTCAGTGACAGTGTCCATCGCAGCTGAAATAACAGGTATATTTAGCTTTATTTTTTTAGTAAGCTGAGAACTTATATCAACTTCTCTAGGCAATACTTCTGAATATTGAGGTACAAGCAATACATCATCATAAGTAAGCCCTTCTTTAAAATTTTCTTGTTCTTTTTTCATATTTTTATAATATACTATTTTTTAATTTTGTAAAAATGTTAATTTTTCGACTTTTTCCACTCCTCAATTTCTTTATGGTTCCCCGAAAGCAACACTTTCGGAACCTTATAATTTTTATTTTTATATTTTAAAATTTCAGGACGAGTATAAACCTCACTTGTTGATACTCTTTCCTCTTCTAAAGATTCGTATTTACCTAGAACCCCAGGAATTTGACGAGAAACACAATCAACCAATATCATAGCTGGTATTTCTCCTCCAGTTAATACGTAATCCCCAATAGAAATTTTTTTAGTCTTTAAAATTTTATCCACCCGCGCATCGATGCCTTCATATCTTCCACAGATTAAAATAATATCTGTATATTTTTTTGAAACGTTCTTTGCAAGGCCAGTTGTAAACTTTTCTGCATTTGGAATAAAATTAATCGTTAAAACTTTTTTACTTTTTATCGTTTTGAGTGCTTTTGCCACTGCTTTAAGAATTGGTTCAGCTTTCATCACCATTCCAGGGCCTCCAGCATACGGTTTATCGTCTACGGGTTTATAGCCAGTTTTATTTTTATTGTCTTTTACGTAATCTCTTGGATTATAGAATTTAACTGAAATAAGCTTACTTTTTATAGCCCTGCCAATAATAGACTCATTTAAATATGAATCAAAAATGTCTGGGAAAATTGTAATTATATGGAAATGCATATATTTATTATCATAACATAAAACAAAAAATCTCCGCTTCACGCGGAGATTTTTTGTTTATTATATTCCTTTTAGGTCTTCCATTGCTTGGTCTACGGTCTTGAGAGAAGAACTTTGAGAAGGATGTGGTCTTTCAC
>CAIVNB010000030.1 GCA_903907175.1 uncultured bacterium | reverse complement strand
CTTTACCTAAAAATAGTCCTTGATCCTTTAGGAAATTCTGAAGTTCAATAACAACACTACCACTAGAACCATACTTTAGACTGGTATCAAAAGAGGCAGAAACAAAGGATGGAGCAACTAAAACGATGGCTAGTAATAAAACTAAAAAACGTAATTTATGTTTTTTCATAATTGTTTATATTAATTTAATAATAAATTATCCTTACTACTATATATACAACAGAATTGTATTTTTATTACACAGGCTACGGACGTCCACTATTTGGTGCATTTTGTATCGCCTCTGCCTCAATTATCCCATCTTTAATCTTACCAAGAATAAGTAATCTACCCCCTTTATATATTTCAAAACCTTTCCCCATCTTTGTATTTTTTGATATTTTTACAAACACTATTGTTTTATCTGCCAATTCTAAAGAAAAACTATTATCTTTTATTTCATCAACAGCAGTACCTGGATGGAAATCTTCTGGATTAGGCCTCGTGAAATCATCATAAAAAGGTTTTACCACAGGAAGATTGTTTTGTTTAGCTTTTTCATAAATAAAAGAATGCAAGGGAGTATCATTTAAAAAGAAACCAAATGTTACAACAATAAAGACTATTATTAATACTGAATATAATAATGGTCTTAAAAAGACAAAATTAAAGCGATTTGCTAAAACTTCTAAAAAAACTGTAAAAATTATAATTATAAATACAAGAACCCATGGGAAATTAGCAACGAGTATTTCGATACCTCTCATTCCAAATACTGGCAAAAACCACAGTTCTGATGTCTTTAAAGCAAAAATTACAAAACTTGTTATAAATAACAAAACTAGAAATATAATAACAATAGTCAAAACTAATAAAGCATTTCGGGAAGTAAAATAAAATTTTGAATATGGCTTGATAGACCCACTCTTGATTTTATCCAGTACTGCTTTTTTTATATCTATATTTTTTATTTTTTCTAAAGTATTCATATTATTTAAATTTTAAAATCTTTTTTTATCATCTTTTTTCCACGATTTATTCTAACTCCAACAGCATTTATAGGAATATGTAAAATTTCAGCAATTTCTTTATAACTTAAACCCTCGAAAAAATAAAGAATGAGAACCTCTTTGTATTTTAAGTCAATCTTATCCAAACAAAGTTCCAACTCTTCTTTTAATTCTTTATCTACTGCTTCAGTTGATGGATTTTTATCACTAATAAGATGAGGTAAAAGGACATCTAAATCAAGAAAAATCAAAGGGTTCCTATTTCTCTTCTTTATTTCATTAATAAAATAATTATGGGCAATTCTATATAACCAAGGAGAAAACTTTTTAGAAGTATCGAATCCATTGATATTTACATAGGCATTTACAAAGACATCCTGAACCAGATCATCTGCATTACCAAAATTGAATAAGAATCTCCTAGCATAACGTAACATCTTTGATTTATAACGATCCATCAAAATACCAAAAAAATCTTCCTGCCCAGACTGAACAAGACTCATTATTTTTTCATCTGTATAATCTTCTATTTTTTCAAATGAAGCTTCTTCCATTAATACAATAAAAACTAATAATTATTACAACTTTAGATAAAGTCTTTATATTTTATCATTTTTAACTTATTGTGCATAACTATATTT
>CAIVNB010000029.1 GCA_903907175.1 uncultured bacterium | reverse complement strand
TAGAGTCCATCTTTTTTATTTGCGAGTTCTTCGTGATTTCCGTCTTCAACAATATGCCCCTTTTCCAAAACAATAATCCTATCCATCTGTCGGATAGTTGATAATCTATGAGCAATAACAATTGTTGTCTTCCCCTGAATAAGTTTTTGTAATGCATCTTGAATTAAAGTCTCTGAATGAGAATCGAGAGAACTTGTCGCTTCATCGAGAATTAGAATCGGAGCATTTTTCAAAATTGCTCGAGCAATTGCAACACGCTGACGTTCTCCACCAGATAATTTTACTCCCCGTTCGCCAACATAAGTTTCATATCCATATGGCAAGGCATCAATAAAATCATCACAATGGGCAAGATGTGCTGCCATAAATACTTCTTCATCAGTAGCATCACGTCTACCATAACGAATATTTTCTTTTAAAGTACGATGAAAAAGAGCTGGATCTTGTGGAACAAAGGCTATTAATTCTCGAAGGTTTTTTTGAGTTATATCCTTTATGTCAATCCCATCAACAACTATTTTCCCGAAAGGAATATCAAATAATCTCATAAGAAGACGTACAAATGTTGTTTTCCCTGCCCCAGACGAACCAACAATGGCAATTTTTTGACCAGCAGGAATTCTAAGAGAAAAGTTATCTAATACTTTATTGTTATTGTTTTTATATACATAAGTAACGTTATCAAAAACAACTTCTCCTTTAATATTTTTTACTATTTCTTTTTCTTGGTCTACAATTTCATAAGGTTTATCAAGAATAGTTGCCATCTCAAGCGCATCAGCAAAGCTTTCATAAAATGCACGAACAATACTTCCGAAATTCCATAAATTTTCAACTAATCGAATCAAATAGCTTTGCAATAACACCATAACAGGCAAAGCAATAAGCCCTAGTTTCCAGTCTCCAAGTGCAACCCAAAAAATAATAAATTCAATAGCAATAGAATAAAAAGCTTGAATGGCGCTAAGACCTTCCCAAAGATACCAGTTAAAAGCAACCGCTTTTCTTTGTTTTTGCAATACTTCTCCAACGCGATTTTTTTCATGTGTGTGGCCTGTAAACAATTGTATGGAAGAATGATTTCCAATAGAATCTGCCAATACTCCTACTGTTTTTGTATCCCATTCAGATGCAATGACATCGTATTTTAATTTAAAACGAATATATAAAAAAGCTGTTGTCAAAAACACTAAACAAAATACTGCTAAAATATATGAATATTTTGGAAGTAAAGTATATATAGCAATAACCGTTCCAATGCTACGAACGAAAAGTGGCAATCCATCAGATATCATCCTATCAGCCAACTTTTCAAAAGCTCTGGCATACTTATTTATTTTCTGTGTTAATGATCCTCCAAAGTTATTCGCAAAAAAAGTATGTGAATGCCCTATCATGTATGAAAATGCCTGCTCCCTAAGACCTGCCATTACTCCTGATTCAAAATATGCATTAAAAAATGTACTAGAACGACGAATAATCCAACGAGAAAAGTTTAATATCAAAATAGTAATAACGATAGATTGAGCAACATTTATAAAGGAAAATTCATTTGCACTCAAAACATTCCAGAGTTTTAAATATTGAAGTGGTATATAGACATCAAGAACAGAAGCCGCTATAGTTAAAATAACAACAGTAAAAAAGGACACTTTGTAGTTTCTTATCACTTTCCAAAAATATTTAAGCACCAATACTCGGCGCAAATTTGAATACTCTTTTTCCAT
>CAIVNB010000028.1 GCA_903907175.1 uncultured bacterium | reverse complement strand
AGTGGATAGCAATCCTCCAAAGAAAAATTGTAAGATATTTACAAACCAGAAGTGAGCTTTACTAGGGTTTTTCTCATCACCAATCTCGTTTTCTTTAATATGTATCAATGCAATAAAAATTCCAACAATGATAAGATGGCCTAATATCCAAAAATTTTCCCAGAGTGTGTCTACTCGTTTTAAAGTAATTGCGTCAAAAATGAACCCTAAAATAAGGGAAAGGGATGAAATAGGGCGCTCAAAACGGCCGTACCAATTGCGAGTTCTTTTTATTAAAGACATGAGGTAATTATAGCAAAATTAAATTTTATCTTTAACAACAATCAAATGAACATGGTAGTGGCTAGGAATTGACTTTATACCGTCAGTAGCCTCTACCATAATTTCATATTTTTTGTCAACATAGGTTGATTTTAATAAATCAAATTCTTTTTTTTCTATTTCGTTTAGTTGTCCATAGACAATGTGTCTTTTGGGAATTAGTATGTGATTTATCTTTGCGATACGATCCCAAGGAAATTTGTTATTTATTATTCTCCAGTGTTTATATTCTTTTATTGGTTTATTTTTTTTACACAGATTACAACCATTTGCCAAAAAACCTTCATTTCTGAATTTAGTATATTTTTCGTATGTTTTTTTAGTTCTTAGTCCTAGTTTTTTCATTTCAAGAGAATTAATTTGATGAAGCACATCCATTCGAAGAAGCTTTGTATACAACGGACGGGTCGTAAGTGATTTTACTCAAGTCAACAAAATGAGTTCCTGTGGCATCATCTGGTTTCCCATATCCTCGAATAAAATCATTTCCAATTTTTTTAAAAATTACTTGATTGACAGACATAGTTCCCTCCGACAAGAAAGTATAATCTGCCAGCAAAATCCGATTTTTATATGTACCCTCTAAAATACCGAATGAGCTATCTTTTTCAGAATTTTGGATATCAAGGTATCCTTCGAAGGACCCATCTTTTTCGGAGAAAATTGTAAGAGTATAAACATCGTTGGCTAGATGGGCGATGTAACAACCCATGATTGATTTTTCAGAAACTATTGGGGCAATGTTACTTGGTGATTTCTTTTCAAATTCTTTGCCGATTGTAAAACCAACAAAAAACACTGCAACAAAAAGTATTATTGCTATAATTTGCGAAAACTTTGTAACTTTATTCCATTCGATCTTCATATTAAATTCAAATTACAAGAGGAAAAGTAAAATTAAAAATAGAACTATAAAACAAGCAAAAAATCCCACAATCTTAGCAAACAAAGAGACAGCTTCTTTCTTACGATGTTCTAGAAAGAGACATAATGGTTCGTATAAGAATAGAAATCCCATAATCAAGGCAGATAACACAAAAAGTCCTAGCATAGTCATGGGAATGAAGATACTTTTTTGCGGAATGATATTGTTTTCGATTACGCTGTTCATGGCTGAAACGATAATAACAATATATAAAGCAGCTGCTGATGCATATAAAAATGGTTTTTTCATCCCTGTATTATATCAAAATATAACTAAAAATGCGTGCTGGGTGTATGTGTTGAAGAGCAAGAATATTAATAGTATAATTTATGTATTATGAAGAACTTTAAAAAAGGTTTTACTTTAGTTGAACTCTTAGTAGTCGTAGCAATTATTGGGATACTTGCAGTAATAGTAATTATTGCTCTCTCTTCTTCTAAAGATAAAGCAAATACAGCCGCAGCCAAACAAACTGCGAGTAGTGTTGTAAGACATTTAGAAATCGCTTCTTTAGATGGTGGAGGAGTAGCGGCTCCCACGAATTCATCTACTGGAGGTGGACCTATTTGTGATAGTTGTTCAAGCACTGCTACTTGGCCTTCAATAGCAAAAACTGGGTATGTTTATAATGTTACAGCTGATCCTAATATTTCAGATGGATCATATTCATTTACTTTAACTAAAACAGACAAACCCACAGTTACTATTACTTTAAATGGTGGAGTTGGCTCTATTACAGAAACTGCAGCTGTGACCGCACCAACGTTTAATATCGGTGACAGTTATGGTGGAGGAGTAATTGCTTATATTGATGGGACTGGACAACATGGGTTGATATCTGCGACAAGTGATCAGAGTGCAGGTATATCTTGGTATAACGGTAGTTTTACAGCAACAAATGCAACAGCAAGAAATATGGGTACAGGTTTATCAAACACCAATACTATAATTGCTAACCAGGGAGCAGGAAGTTATGCAGCAAATTTAGCTCGATCATATAACGGGGGTGGCTACAGTGATTGGTATTTACCATCAAGAGATGAGTTAGTCCAACTATATACAAACAGAATAGCTATCGGAGGATTTTCTGTTAGTGGAGGATGGCAATATTGGGATTCTTCTGAGATAGATTCTGTGTCTGCTTCTTGTGTCAATTTTACTACTGGCACTATGACTGGTTCATATACAAAAAACGCTACTTTACGTGTTCGTGCTGTTAGATCTTTTTAATTAAAACGCTGGCTGGGAGACTAGGACTCGAACCAGGATAATATCCTCCAGATTCTTTTTTTCTATTTCTAATTTTCTATACAAAGCTGGGAGACCTGGACTCGAACCAAGATAACCTCCTCCAGAGGGAGGTGTCCTACCATTAGACGATCTCCCAGTTTTACATATAAAATAACAGAAATTTCTTAAAGAACTGGATTAAAATGAAAGCAGTTTCATTTTAATTCCCACCACTTCAACGATCTCGATGTCGTTTAATTAACCCTTATACAATAATACAAAAATGACTTTTTATCAAATTTTAGATATAATATATTGATACTATATGTCTTACACCACTGGGAATAAATCAGTCGTTGCCGCCCTTATAGGTAACTTTTTTGTAACTATTTTTAAAACTATCGTAGCGGTCCTTACTGGTTCAGCCAGTATGTTTGCTGAAAGTGTGCATAGCTTTGCTGATACTCTTAATCAATCACTTTTATTAGTAGGGTTAAAACGTTCCAAGAAGCCAGCAGACCATATTAGGGGATATGGTTATGGTATTGAGAGATTTTTTTGGTCTCTGATTTCTGCTTGTGGAATTTTGTTTATTGGAGCAGGAGTTACAATATATCATTCAATTAATTCTTTACTTTCTGGAGAGACTTTTTATAGCTTTAGTCTCGGAAGCATTTTAGTATTATTTTTGGCACTGGTGATTGAAAGTATTACTTTGTTTATTGCCATAAAAGAAATACAGGGTAGAAAAAAGTTTTCTTTTAAAATATTTGAAGATGCTGATCCGATAACTTTGGCGGTGGTATATGAAGATAGTGCTGCGGTGCTCGGTGTGCTTGTGGCATTGTTTGCTCAACTTTTAATGTTTCTAACAAAAAACAATTTTTATGATTCTATCGGTGGAATAATTATTGGGCTTATTTTAGGGTTTTTGGCAATTCTTTTAATTATCAAAAATCATAATTATATTATTGGTAAATCTATCAATGAAAAAGCGAAAGAAGGAATCATGGAACTTCTCTTGGAAGATCCATGTGTAGAAAAAATTATTGAATTTAAATCAGTAGCGGTAGACATAAAAAAATATCGAATTTATGCATCCGTTGAATGGAACGGAACTCCACTCTATGAAGAAATTTACGAAGCAGGAGACTTACGGGAAGAATTTGAAAATATTAAAAATGATTTTAAAAAATTCACGAAGTTGATGTTTAAGACTACCGATCGTATCCCGAGGCTCGTCGGGGCTCATATTGATGAAATAGAAAAAAAGATAGTAGAAAAATTTCCAGAAGTTTTATACGTAGACATTGAAATTAATTAAATATTTTTTATAAAATTTCTGCTATTGTAATTTTTTAGCTTTGGATGATAATAGGACTATGGAACCGCTGGCATCAAAAATTAGACCTAAAAAACTAGATGAATTTGTAGGGCAAGAGCATTTGGTAGGGGAAGGGAAACCTATCCGTATCGCCATTGCAGAGAAGCATTTGTTTTCTTTCATTTTATGGGGTCCGCCTGGGGTAGGGAAAACTACTCTTGCAAAAATATATGCAAAAGCCCTGAACGCTGATTATCATGAACTTTCAGCTGTGTCTGCTAGTAAAGACGATATTCGTGCAATTTTAGAAAAAGAAGGTGGGCTACTTGGGCCTAGGATTCTTTTTCTTGATGAAATACATCGTTTCAACAAAGCGCAACAGGATTTTCTTTTGCCTTATGTTGAAAGTGGGAAATTGACTTTAATTGGCGCAACGACTGAGAACCCCAGTTTTGAAGTTATCCCTGCACTTCTCTCTCGATCTAGAGTTTTTGTCTTGAATGGGTTTTCTGACGATGAGATGAAAAAGATTATCAAAAGAACTGGATATAAATTAAAAAAAGATGCGCTAGATTGGCTTATTAAAATGGCAGACGGGGATGCAAGGCAAGCAATAGCGATGATAGAAAATACAGCAGGACTTTATAAGGAGATTACACTTTCAAATCTAAAAGATACTCTACAATCAAAATTTTTACGTTATGACAAAAAAGGAGAAGAACACTACAATACTATCAGTGCTTTTATAAAAAGCATGCGAGCTAGCCAACCCGATGCAGCGCTGTACTATATGTGTCGAATGCTCGAAGCTGGGGAGGACCCAAAATTTATTGCACGCAGGATGGTAATATTCGCCAGTGAAGATATTGGACTTGCACAACCAACAGCGCTTGTTGTGGCGAATGCAGTCTTTCGTGCAGTAGAGACAATAGGGATGCCAGAGTGCGGAGAGAACCTCGCACATGGGGTGGTTTATTTATCACAAGCAAAAAAAGACAGGAGTGCATATGATGCTTATTTGAGTGCCATGGCAGATGCGAAAACGTTTGGCAATTTGCCGATTCCTATGAGTATAAGAAATGCACCAACAAAATTGATGAAAGATTTTGGCTATGGAAAAGACTACGAGCAATACACATCGAAAGATTTATTGCCAGAAAAATTAAAAAACAAAAAATATTTGAAAAATAGAAAATCATAAAACATACACCTGCGACGAGTTTTAAAATTCTTAGTTTTCGATAAGTTTTTTGAACTCTTCAACCATGGGGACTTGTTCTGATTCAAGGCCATATCCTTCGGCAGTAAAATAGGCTGCAAAGTCGGCTATCGTAAGAGTGTTAAAAATTTTGTGGTAGATATTTTCACCTGATACCTTGATTTCACAAGTTGGGAGATCTCTTTCTTTATATAATTTAGCGACAATATTCATTCTTTCTTTAATTTTTACGTGGTCGGCTTCATCTTTTAGAAAAATGAAATAAAATTTTTCTGAAAGTGCTTTTGTTTTATCTTTTACATCAAAGCCAGTCATTTCATTGTGATTTAATTCTGGAAGCAAATTATAGAAAGCAGGAATTTTGCCAGTTTCGTTGAATTTAATTTTCCAATTATATGCAATAGCGTAATTTTGCTCTGAAGAATAAATTATCGGGATACGTCCATGGAGTCTTTCAGCCAACTTTTTACCTTCTTCTTCAAAATCCTCTGGTTTAAAATTATTTTCTAATTTACTTATTTCTTTTAGTTTTTCTTCTTTACCGACAATCTTCAAAAGGCTTTTTAAATTTAGGGCGAGAGCTGAGCGAGGTTGAATTTCAACTCCGTCAACTTTGATATTTTCCATTTGCACATAGGGTACTTTATCTTTTTTAGCTTTATCTAAAAGTTTTCCACCAAGAGATATAACAGCTCGGCTAAGGCCTAATTCGCCAGCTTTTTCATAAGCAGATAAAACTTCTTCTGTGTTTCCAGAATAAGAACTTAAGATTATTAATCTTTCCTCCAAGTCTTCTGCCGAAAAAGGAGGGAGCCCATAATTTCTATGTATTATAATGTCTAGCTCTGGTTCCACCATTTTCAAAAGGTCACCAGCTAAATGTGAACCTCCCATTCCTGCAATAATGTACTTAGAAGTTTTTTTTAATTTTTCTTCGTTTTCAATTTTTGGCTCAAAAGCAAACTGCTTCGCACTTAACTTTATTGCATTATACATTGACATATTGATATTTTCGCACAAATGTATTTTATATACAAGCAAAAACAAGACAAAAACACTGTAATAGGGTATTATATTTAATACATGAAAACTAGTAATAGAAAAGAAGGAAAGCTGATACTTTTTGCTGTTTTACTGTTTTGTTTAATTGGTTTATTGGTGATTGGAGTAGGGTTTTTTAGTAATGCGGGTACTAATTACAAAAATGGAAATAAAGAAATAGAAAAAGTTGTAGAACTTCCCCCTAAACCAGTTGTTCCTCCACTTGATAAAGCAGATTATGATTT
>CAIVNB010000027.1 GCA_903907175.1 uncultured bacterium | reverse complement strand
TCTGCAGTGTTTGCTTTCATTTGTACATATTGTTTTGAAGCAGGGTCATCTCCTACTAAAACATCACAAAAAACAGGCTGGAACGACAAAAGAGATACTTCTTTTTTAACTTTTTCTAAAATCTCATCTCTTAATTTTTTGCCATCTATGATTTGTGTTTGCATCTCTTTATAGCTTTATGAACTTTATAACTTTCTGCTTATCGTTATGCCCCAAGAAATTCATTCTTCATATCATCACGATGAACAGTACGAGAATATCTCCTCATGCTCATAAGTATCCCTAACCCTGCAAATTCAGTAACCAAATGGGAACCACCATAACTCATAAAAGGAAGCGGAATACCGGTAACAGGCATAAGTCCAAGGTTCATCCCGATATTTATGAGTATATGACTCATTAAGTAAATTGCAACACCCATGCCAAAAAGAGTTTCAAAGTTTGTCGCTCCAAGTGATGCAAAATAAAGAATTCGCCAAATAATCAATCCAAAAAGAAGCAATACAAGAATAGAACCAACAAAACCCCATTCTTCAGCAAAAGCGGCAAAAATAAAGTCCGTTTGATTTTCTGGTAAGAATTTTAATCTCGATTGAGTCCCAAAACCAAGTCCCTTGCCTAACACTTGCCCTGAACCTACAGCAATGGTGGATTGAAAAGAATTATATCCAGAACCATGAATATCGGCTAGTGGATTTAAAAAATTAGAAATACGAGCTTTTTGATAAGGAGCAAAAGCAAATATCCAAAGGAAAGCTATCGCAACTACTCCAGCCATAAAAACTAAAAATAAATGCGTTTTTGAAATTCCAGAAACAAGAACCATGCCAAACCAAATTAGAAATATAATTATTGCAGAACCAAAATCTGGTTGCAATAACACTAAAACAAATGGAATAAATGCATAAAGACCAGAAATAAAAATATGCTTAACGTTTCTAATTTCGACGTGCCTGCGAGAAAAATATTTTGCTAGTATTATTACTAAAACTAATTTCATTAAATCTACTGGCTGGAAAGAAAAACTACCGAGATTAAACCAGCTCTTTGCGCCGTTCGACACACTTCCCAAGATGAAAAGTATAAGAAGTACCCCACAAAATAACATATATAAAAAAACTATTACATTGGTACGCTTGAGAGATCGAAAATCAATAAAAGAAAAAACAAAAAAAACAAAAAAAGATATAACCACCCAGATGATTTGTTTTCCAAAAAAATTATCAGTATTACCATTCGGTATAAAAGATTTCATCGTGAAAAGGCCCGCCAATACTAAAGGAACTATAAAAAACACCAATAGCCAATCTATTCTTTTAAGAACTTTTTCAATCATTGTGTTTATTGCAATTTAACCAAGAAAATATTGAACATTGGAATTATCTCTTTTTTAACAATAGTAGATATAATCGGCTCTCTCCATGTAAAACTCAAATTGGCACTCTCCTCTCCTTTTAACACATCAAGATAAGTATGGCTAGCAGAGATTGCGTTACCAAGTGCATCGTATAATATTACAACAAAAGAAACCTCTGGAATTCTAAAAAGAGAATTATTCCTAGCGACAGCAGAAAGTTTTGGTTCAGTAGTTTCATTTTCTAATTTAATATCAGAAATAAAAATTTTAAGCTGCTCAATTTTCTCTTTTGAGACAAAAACCCAATTAGGAGTTTCACTAAATTCAAATGCAGTATAAACGAGAGTAGAATTACCCACATCTATCGCTGGTTCAAAGATTGCAAATTTTCCTTTTGGTGGGATAAAAGTTTCACCTTCTCTCATGCCAATATAAACATTGTCTTTATCGTAAAAACGAAATTTGTATCTTATTTTATCAACAGCAGTATTTTCATTTTGATTTTCAACATAAGCAACTGCATTATATCTCCCAGGAACAACTTGAAAAGAACGGGCCCAAAGAACTGAAATTTGATCTACTTGTGAAGTACAAGCCAAAGAACACGAACCACCACAGTCCACCCCAGTTTCTGTGCCATTTTGTACGCCGTCAAAACAAGTCGCTACCTTATTAAAATAAGGATAAGCTATTAAAAATCCTATTACTAAAAAAAAGCCAACAACAATACCTAAATAAAGAATTTGTCTTCTTAATGCCCAAAACATAATATATTCATCATAGCAAAAAAACGTCCATTTGTGGAGCGTTTTTTAGAAATCAAATACTTAGTGTTGGCGATAGCCTACTTTCCCCATGAAAGAGTATCATCGGCTCAACAAGGCTTAACTTCTCTGTTCGGAATGGGAAGAGGTGTGGCCCTTGCGACAAATCACCAACACTAAAAATTCGATTACTAATTTGAAATCCAAAAAATGGGGG
>CAIVNB010000026.1 GCA_903907175.1 uncultured bacterium | reverse complement strand
TGATGTTTTAGAAAGTTCTTGATGTTTTTTCATCTGGTAATCAAAGCCTACTCGATCAACTTTTATGTTTCTTTCTTTTGCCAATTCTTCAATAAGCTCTATTGGAAAACCATAAGTTGAAAAAAGCATAAACGCCACTTCTCCTGAAATCACATCTTCTTTAAGAGAATTAAATGATTTTAAGCCCTTTTCAAGTGTTTTTCTAAACTTATCCTCTTCATCTCTAATTTCTTTTTTGATTAAACCTTCATTTATTAAAAGCTCTGGATACACATTTTTATATTCTTCTATCACAACTTCTGCAAGAGCAAGCAGTGTCCCATGTTTAAGAGATACCAAGTCTGAATGTCGTACTGCCCTACGAAGAATCCTACGAAGAATGTACCCCCGTCCTGTATTTGAAGGAACAACACCATCCGATATGATAAACACTGCTGTCCGAATATGATCAGCAACAATTCTCATTTGTTTTCGTGCGTCGACAAAACATTGATTTTCTTCTTTTGTATATTCTTCATCAGATTTATCTCCATATTTTAATTTTGATAATTCTTCTATTTTCTGTATTATTGGTAAAAATAAATCCGTCTCATAAATATCTTTTTTACCTTGAACCATCATTGTAACTCTCTCAAGGCCCGCCCCAGTGTCTATATTTTTCTGTGGAAGTTCTCCAACAATCTCACCATTAACTAGTCTATACATCATGAAAACGTCATTCCAAATTTCTACAACCTTTTGTTCATCTTCAGCTTTATCAAATTCTTCCTGAGTCATATTTCCTTGTTCTCCAGTGGAATCATAAAACATCTCAGTAGAAGGACCCGCTGGCGAATTTAATCCAGCACTCCACCAATTTGACTTTGAACTTTTTAGGTAAATGCGATGCTCTGGTATTCCTAAAGATTTCCATATTTCTATTGATTCAGTATCTTTTGCAACTTTTTCATTTCCTGCAAAAACTGTCACATATAGCCGTGACACATCTAGTCCTAAACCTTCCTCTTTTGAAGTAAGAAATTGATAACTCCAGGCAATAGCGTCTTTTTTGAAATAATCCCCAAGAGACCAATTGCCCATCATTTCAAAAAAAGTATTGTGTGTTCTGTCGCCTACTTCGCTCAAGTCTATCGTTCTCAAACATTTCTGAACATTTACTAAACGCATTCCTTTTGGATGAGGTTCCCCTAAAAGGTAAGGCACGAAGGGTTGCATCCCGGCTGTATTAAAAAGAGTCGCATCCATAGCACCAGCTTCATTTGTAGTAACCAAAGAAGCTGAAGGAACAAAGGCATGTTCCCTATTTTCAAAAAACTTTAAAAATTTTTTTCTAATCTCTTCTGAAGTCATATAATTTATACTATAACAAAAAGGATAAATAAAAAAGCCCATAAAACAACTAAGAGAGCTTTCTTAATTTGAATCCTCAAAACTATCGTTATTAAAAAATTTAGTTTTTTTAAGTTGTTCTTCAATAAACCACAACACTATAAAGATACAAAGGGTAAATGCTGTAGCAATTATTGCAATACTAAAAAGACCTGCGCCAGAAGCCATGCCAATACCTGCTGAAACCCAAAGACCAGTAGCTGTAGTAAGGCCCATTAACTTTGAATCTTTAGAAAAGATAAGACCTGTGCCAATAAAACCAACACCAACAACTATCTGAGCAATAATCATTAAAGGATTTGTTCCAGGAAAACCAGTATACATTTTAATCATTTCGTTTGAAACGACAACAAATAAAGCTGAACCCATAGAGACAAGAGCGTATGTACGCATCCCTGCAGTCTTGTGAGCCCAAACACGTTCAGTACCAATTATCATGCCTAATAATAATGCCACGAAAAGACGCAACGCTATTTCTAAAGTACCTGCACTAAAAAGATTTTCCATATTCTTATTATACTCTGTAATGAGTTTTTTTCAAATTCTATTGTAGGTTTATATAATTACACCTCCTCCCACACAAACATTTTCATCGTAAATAACAATAGATTGGCCAGAAGCAGCTAAAATGGGTTTTTTAAAAATTATTTCTGCCTTTGTTTTGTTAATAATCTTTATTATACAAGGAAATAACTCTCCGTGATAACGAATTTGAGCAGTATAATTTTTATTTTCTTCTGGAATATCAGCAATCCAATTTACATTTTCTAGAACAAAACAAAAATTATCTTTAAAATAGACTTGCGAGGACGACTGGTCCGAGCACGAGGAATTTTTTAGTAAAAAAATATCTGTACTCTTTTTAAGATAGTTTCTGTTTTGTGATACTATCAAGAGATTCTTCTTTATATCCTTTGCAACAACATAATATGGCCCATCGATAGGACTTTTTTTTGTAATAGTAAATCCATGTCGCTCGCCAAAAGTATAAAAGACAACTCCATCGTGAAATCCGATTTCTTCTCCTTTTTCATTTAAAACTTTCCCTTTCTTTTCTTTTATATAATGTTTTAAAAAATCTTTCAAATCAACGGCACCTAAGAAACAAATTCCTTGACTATCTTTTTTTTCTGCTACAGGTAGTTTAAATTTATTTGCTAATTTTCTTACGTCACTTTTCTTTAAATGCCCTACTGGAAATAAGATTTTTGAAAGCTGTTCTTGTCTTAAGGTCCAAAGAAAATAACTTTGATCTTTAGAAGGGTCACTGCCTTTCAATAACGAAAGCAGAAAATGCTTTTGCGAATGGTCTGGCTGAGCCTTAGGCGAGGAACCGAGGACCTGAGTAAAAGCATTTTCTGCTGAAGTTCGTGCATAATGTCCTGTCGCTACATAATCTGCACCCATTGCAAGTGCTTTTTTGAAAAATGCGCCAAATTTAACATATTTATTGCACATTACATCTGGATTCGGAGTTCTTCCTTTCTTATATTCAGAAATCATATAATCTGCGACATCTTTTTTATATACGTCCTCAAAATCAAAAGTCAAAAATGGAACATCTAAATGTGCACAAACTCGCATTGCATCACGACGCTCTTCTTCTTCGTTGCAGGCTAAAAATGGAGGGTGCCAAGTTTTGATAAAAACCCCAACGACGTTATAACCCTGTTCTTTTAAAAGTGCCGCAGACACGCTCGAATCTACACCTCCAGACATACCTACAAATACTGTTTTATTCCTATTTTTATCCATTATTGTTATAATAACCATATTATCAACGTTTGTAAATTAAATTAAAATTTATGCATTACTTTGTAGATGTTTTAAAACGGTACGCGGTTTTTACTGGGCGTGCTCGAAGAGCGGAATATTGGTATTTTACTTTGTTTAGTATTATCGTAAGTATTGTGCTCAGCATTATTAGTGAAATAATTGGCGACAGTAAAAATATTATTGGAAGCCTTTATTCCTTGGCAGTATTATTACCAGGAATAGCAGTTGGAATTAGAAGATTACACGACATTGGAAAAAGCGGTTGGTGGATGTTAATAAATTTTATTCCTATTGCCGGCTGGATCTGGTTTATCGTACTTGCATGTAAAGAAAGTACTCCTGGAGATAATAAATACGGACCTAACCCAAAAAATATACCTTCACCCACACCACCTCAAACACCAAATCAAGAACCACAAGTAGCACAACAAAATCCTCAATAAAGAAAAGAGCCCCGACAAAATGTCGGGGCTCTTTTGTAATAATTCTATATTTCCAAAAGTTTCTTATAAAGTAAATAAGTAGCACTAGCATCCGAAAGAGCACTGTGTGGATTTTCATTTTTTATATTA
Organism: uncultured bacterium; assembly: GCA_903907175.1. GTDB lineage: Bacteria > Patescibacteriota > Minisyncoccia > Phycocordibacterales > UBA9973 > UBA9973. The sequence goes on along the minus strand of CAIVNB010000026.1, from coordinate 39,602 downwards.
AAATATTTACACATTTCTCTTAAGGAAAAATGTTCAAAATTTTTATCGTCATGAAACTTCGTCCAAGCAATAGATATGGTATCTAGCCTATGGTAGTGCAAACTATTTTTTATATTATTCTTTTCAAGATTATATTCCAAGAACCCAGAATCAAAAGCAATATTTTGCCCAACCATAATACAATCTTTCACTTTTTTAGAAAAAATTTTTAATGCATCTTTTAATTCATACGCCTCTTTCCAGTCTTTTTCGTTGTAATGATTTATTTTTAAAGCTGTTTTATTTGCGTTTTCAATATTTTTAGGTTTTATTTTTAATTCAAACTTTTCTTTAATCTCAAGTTTATAATTAGTTATTACACCACCAATCTCAATAATCTCATGTTCTATAACACTAAGACCGGTTGTTTCTATGTCAATAAAAGCTAAATCATGTTTTCTCATATGAATATGCTCAATTATTTCAAGTACTTTAATTTATTAATTTTATGTTCCTCAAAAGTTTTTGCATAATGAATCACCCCATTCTTATCATGCAAATAATAAAGATAATTTGATATCATTGGGTGAATAGACGCTTTTATTGCTTCAAGTCCAGGATTACAAATTGGACTTGCGGGTAAACCTCTTGTTTTATATGTTTCCATTGCAGAATCAACTTGCAAAGGCATATTTTTCTTTATTCTATTCCATAAAATTCCTGAAATATATGCCCTATCAGAATCTCCTTTTGCTTCTCTCTCTATGATCGAAGCCATAGTAATGATTTCATTTTCACTTTTTCCAGAAGAAATAACCTCTTGTTTAAGAGTTTTAATTTTCTTTTCGAAATTGTCAGTCATGTAATTTAATACGTCTTGTTCATTGTCATAAGAAAAGAAAAAATAAGTATCAGGGAAAAGATATCCTTCTTTTGCATCTCTCAAAAACTTTTCTTTATTAAAATTTCTTAATTTTGAAGAAACACTATCAGAGATTTCAGAAACATCAAAACCTTCAGGAACTGTAATTTTTACAGACGCTAAGCGTCGATCTTTTTCTACAATTCTTCTTGCTATTTCAAAAACAGGTAATTTATTTTCAAATAAATAATCGCCCACTGCAATATGCTTTTCACCACCATACATAATAACAAAAGCTTCAAAAGAAGTTCTCGAACGAATTACATTTTTTTCTTTCAAGTTAAGAGATAAACTTCTCAAACTTTCTCCTTTTTCTATATTCACAATAATACCTTTCGGAAAATTATCAGGTGCACTAAAAAATAAATAATATCCAAATATTATACTTAAAAACAATACAATAACACTAAAAAACATCTTCTTTGGTAAAAAACTTTTTTTAGGAAAATTATTAGTACCAATAAATTGATTATCTTGTAAGGGTAAATTTTCCATACATTACATAGGCAAATTCGGAGGTGGAGATGCCTCTTTTGATTCGATACGTTCTAAGGTTGGAACTTTCAATATCTGGCCTGGGAAATGCCAAATAGTCGCTAATTCTTCTATGTTCAAAACAAAAATTTCAGGATGAAAATAAGGTTTAAACCACAAAGAAAAAGGCCAAATAATAGTATGTTTGTTAAATAAGTGATGACGCATCGGGAGATGGAAAAATTCTCGCTCACGATACGCATGTAAATGTCTTCTTTTAAAAAGGTTCACTGTCTTAGCGGATGCCATGAATATTCCACTGTATTGGTCTGCTTGAGTTGAATTGTGACGCCAAAATTCATTTGAGAAAGGATTGGCATATTGACGAAAAATCAAACGAATATTTCTAGAATTATTTGTCCTAGTGCCAAAAGGAAATATATCTTTTCTTGCCACATAAGCTAATCTGATGCCAGTATCAAAACCAATTTTAGTCAATTTTTTACCAGCCCCTTTTATCATCTCATCCATGAATCCAGGAGAACGTACTTCAAGACCATATCCAGGACCACGAGAATCTAATTTTGCTCTGTCACGTGAGCCAGTATATGGCTCTAATGTATTTAATATTTGTTTTCTACCTTCTGCCACCCAATCGTGGTGCCCAAACCAAGTACCCTTAGTATGATACTGTCTTTTTGGTGGCGTAATAACAATCTGCAACCAAGCTTGTTCTCCTTTACCAAGTGATCCAAAAAATTCTATCACAGGAGAGATAGGATCAACTTTAAATTCTTCATCTGGGTCTTTATCTAAACCAAAATCAACATAAGTCTTTATAGGATATACTTCTGGTTTCAATAATTTGAATTCACAACCCCAAAGATTCCAGCCACTCTCTTCTGAGATTTCAGAAACTGCCAAAGTATAATCTTCAACAACTTTCACTTGCGATTGCGGATATTGAGCATACATTTGGGTTTCAATTAAATCTTTGATGCGTGTCGGTGTACGAATATAAAAATGTACTTGTCCTTCGATTGAAGCCATTTCTAGAGAAAACCAAAACCAAACTGCTCCTTGCCAATATTCTTCCATTCCTCCTTTCTCACTCCAATGATAGAGGGCATTAGAGATAAAAAGTTCCATTCCTTTTGGAGAACGAACAACATCTCTTGGAGGGATAATTTCAAGCATGCAAAAATCAATACCTGAAATAAAATCTTGCTGTATATAATGCACCCACATTTTCCAAGCACAATAACCTAAAAAAAAGGTCCCCGCTAAAGGTAAAATCCAAAGTACAATATTAAAAAAAACGTTAAATGAGGATGCCAATATATTGTCCATCCTCTATATTTTAATATAAATTAGAAGTAAAGTAAAACCAAAACAGCTCCGACTATATAGTCGGAGCTGTTTTGTGTAGTTATTTAAACTAAGGTGTAAAGTCCAGCTTTATTTTTCTTGAAAAACTTTGAATTTACAAGGTTTACTAAAATAGTATTCTTTTTGAAATATCTCTCTTTCATTACTTTTTCAACTACCTGTTCTTTAGTCATTGGACCTTCTCTTTTTAGAATATCTTTGATTATGTCTCTTGCGATACCTGCTTTGTAACCCCATTCAGCGAGAGCATACATTCCACGTCCAACTAAAACAAAACGAGGATCTTTAATAAGTTCGTTGTGACAAGTTGCATAGTGAGTCTTTCTATTAAAAGTTTTAGAAATATTATCAGCTACTTCTCGAAAATGCATAGGAGAACCATGACGTCTCATAACCAAAAATGCATAGTCCTTTACTCCACGAGTGCGAATATTTGGAGAAGTTGTTTTTCCCCATTCACCAAGTGGATTCTTGGAAATAGTTTTTGACATAGAAAGCCATCTCTTTGCAATCTCTTCATTTTTATATTGTTCTGCTACATCCTTCATGTTATCAAAAAACTTTTTTATCATTTCAGTTTCAATAATAAGATCTTCATCTTTAAGACTTCCATAAAGTTTTCGTAGGGATTCATGTACTTTTTCTGCCATCTCGTCATCGACACTCCAGCGTGTGTGGAAATGATTATCTTCACGATGTTTTTTAAAAGCGTCGCCTAGTACTAAATAAAAATGAATATGGTTTTGAGTAGCTTTGTCTTTTGATATATGTGGTAGTAATTCATGCTCTGCTACTATCGAACCGAGAGATAATATCAATTGTTTAAGTTCATCAAAAACAGCTTGCTCTTGCTTATAAGCATCTGATTTTTTGATTAAACTTAACGCTGCTTCTTCAATCTGTCTTACTCTCTCACGAGTAATGTTGTATTTCTTTCCAATTTCTTCTAAAGTTTTTCTTTCTGCGTCAGTATTCAAACCAAAACGATTCATAATGACATCGCTTGCTCGGTCTTGTAGATTTGAAGTTATTTTTTTTGTGATTTGTTTTGGTTTAAATGTTATTGTTGACATATTTTTTAAAAATTAATCCCAACACTAGGAAGCTAGGACTCCGACCTTACGTCAGAATTGATAATAATTTTATTTATATAATACATTATACACATTGGTTTATTAATGTCAAATAAATAAACAAAATTATAAAATTACTGAATTTTATTAAAAAAGATACAAAAAACCCTTTAAAATAAAGGCTTGCATCTTTATCTAAATACTACCATATTTATAAAAATAAGTCAAAGTTTATCTAACCCAGAACATTAATCTCTCAATATTTCATTTTTTAATAAAAAAAGGCCAACCTAATTTGGTCAGCCTTAAATCAAATACATTTAAAATCCTGGTAAGGTAAAATAAAAGGTACTTCCCTTTCCTTCTTCGCTTTCCGCCCATAATTTTCCGCCATGTTTTTCAATAAAATCATGACAGAGATTCAACCCAAGACCAGAGCTATTCTCACCATCTGTTCCTTTTCTGTTTCTACCTAATGAAGAATCAATTTCAAATAATTTACTCAAAATTTCAGAATTCATTCCAATCCCTGAATCTTTGATTGAAATCAAAACCCAGCCATCATCATTTTTTTTACCTGAAATAATAATTCTTCCTCCTTTTGGTGTAAATTTAATAGCATTAGATATTAAATTTCGAATTATTACTTCCAACATATGAAAATCCGCTACAAACTCCAACTCGACTGGAAAAACATAATCAATCATAATTTCCTTTTGCTTTGATAATCCAAGAAGGGGTTCAACAATCCCTTTAATTTTTTGTGCAAAAAAAACATTAACAGGTTCATATTGTACCAACCCTCTTTGCATCCGTGCCCATTCTAAAAGATTTTCAAGAAGTTGAAATAAACTTTTGGCACTCTTATTAACCATAAATGCAATTTTTTGCATGTCATCAATGCTAATTTGACCTTCTGCCATCATTTCAGTGAAGCCAAGTATTGGATTAAATGGACCACGCAAGTCGTGGGCAATAATAGAAAATAACTTATCTTTCTCAGTATTAATTTTTATAAGTTCCTCGTTTTTTGCCCGCAACATAATCTCAGCTTCTTTGCGTCTTGTAATGTCTCGAATTGACCCATCTATGTGGTCCGGTTTACCGTCGACATGAATTAGTCGTGCATTAATAGATACATACCTAAAAGTGGTTTTAGTTTTTAGTCTAATTTCATAATCATTTAACTCGCCACTTTTGCTTACCTCAGTAAGTAACGCTGCCCGTTCATTTGGATCATAATATAGATCCTGAGCAGGGGTTCCTATTAATTCTTCTTTGTTAAATTCAGAGAAATACTTAATAGAAGGCCCCATGTCTAAGATTATTCCTGTATTAAAGTCTGTACAGTAGAAAACATCTTGCACGTTTTCTAAAAAAGACTTCTGCATTTCAGCCTCTTTACGCAAAGCTAGAACTTCTTGTTCCAGCTCCGCTATTCTTTTCTTGTCTTCCATAAAGTTCTTATTATTTTTTGGTTTAATTCATTTTGTTAATTATTCTAAAAATCCCCAAAGACCCTTAGAATAATTAACAAAAAAGAACCAAAACTTTTTTCAAAGTACTTATATTCACTTATATAATACAAAACAATTCTTGACTTGTCAAATAAGAAATTTATGTTAGAATGACTCTGAAACTAAAAATACAATAAACATGGGGGAAAAAATGATAAAAACATGCTTTTACCAACTCAGTGAAGATGGTATAAGCATGTCCGCTACAGCTACTGAAGAGTATCTTGTTGCTGGTAACTCTCATTCGGCCAAAAGATCGTTGGTTACCTTCGATAATTTGGTAAAACCTCATCAAATGCTTATCCTTTTAGAGGATGGTACGGAAATTACATTTCATCCAACTTCCACGGGGATGGAAGTGAACATAAAACAAACTTAATTTCAGGGAACTTTAAAATAGTTCCCTTTTTTTATATCAACTAGTTTGAAAAAAGTTAATTTGTTATAATTAGCTTATTATTAATTTAATACAAACTATTATATGGAAGAATTAGATGTACATGGTAAGAAGGTTAAAATAAAAGAAGGAAGTGATTCTGCAAAATATGGCGTTGAATATTTAAATAAATTAAGTAAAGAAGAAGCAGATGTTTTTTTTGAGGCATCAAAGAGAGACCTACTAAATGGTATATGTCACCTAGAAACTCCTCATGACGGTAATCATTTAAATGTAACCCACGATCTTACTTTAATTCATCATAGTGATGGTACTTATGAATTAAGAAAAAGAACTGGGCATTAAAAAATAAGAATATCAAAAATATAAATTATATATTTAATTTCCAACTTGTTCTTTATTCTTTTTATTACTTATCCCAATAAGAATCAAAATTAATATTATTATTGCCAGAAAAGCAATAATAATTATGTAAAGATTGATACCGTCCAGTAATCCAGGCCTATTTGCTTCTATCGGAGCTCCTATGAGAGGTGCATCTTTTAAAGTCACAGCTTCTGCTGTCTTAGTAAATAAATACCCAGAACTTTTTGCAATAATATTTCCTGAATTATTCACCGACGCAGTGTAGATAGTATGATCCCCGTTTTCCAACTCTTTATTCAAAACATATTGCCACTCTCCCTTACTGTCTGTTTTAACAGTAACCATAATAGGCGTACTGTAAATATATATCGTCACAAAACTATTAGGTAGTGCCTGACCTTTTATGACAACTTCCTTCTTTTCTGTTAGTGCCATCTCTTTCACTTTATAAGTGGAAACGACAGGAGCAGGAGCTTCCACCGGTTGTTCTTTTTCCACTTTAACTATTTCAGATAAAGCTGGATTAAACCCTAATATAATTTTATCCCCGGCATTGATGTCTTTCCCTTCATAGCTGGAAACTGGGGACGGTGTCGTCGGATTCATATTATAAACATAAACCGAATCATAATCAGAAATTCCGTCTTTGTTGGTATCCTTATAAAGAAGATCTCCTCCTTGACTCTTTAGTGCTTCATTTTGAGTACTTACTGTTTGAGATAATGTATTTAATGTTTGAGTAATATCTCCGAAACTCGTACTATTATTTATTTGTGTTATAGCTACACTTTCAGATGTTGCATTTTCAACGGCAATTGTTTTTATATTATCAATTCCTTTATTAATCTCTTTTTCTAAATTATTTATGTCTTCCGTGGTAATAGCACCTGCCAATGACAATAAAGTTGAATCTATTTTATTAATAAGTTCATCTCGTAAAATATATATCTTACCAGCATCAATTTTTTGTCCCCTAGCTTCAATAGTTTTAATTATTTCATTAACATTTTCATTAATTGTTTTTTCTAACTGCTCCTTTGTATCATTTACTGTTTTTTTCATTTTCTCAACCACAAGTCCTAGGTTTTGAATTTTTTGAGAAGTTTCAGTCGGAGGAGCAGAAATAGAAGTATCCACCTGAGAATCTGTTTTATTAGATGTTTCACTAGGCATAGGCGCTTCGCTTACAGAAACAGAAGGATTTGGTTCAATATTATTTACTGGTAACGTATCTAAGGTTGTTGGAATGTTATTTGCTGGAGTATTTGGAATTATATTAGTATTTTGTGTTGGGTTAGGACCAGAAGCGGCAACCCCAGAATTTGGACTTATTTGATTTGTTGTTGTAGGTAAAGGTACAGCAGTAGTCCCCGATGTTGGTAGAACTGTAGTAAGGGTGGTAATAATTTTTTTATTATATAAATAAGCATAGCTAGAACACCCCGTTCCTGACAGACAAGCTTGAACTCGATAATCATAAGAAAGATCTGGGATAGCTGTCGTGTCAATATAAAAAATAATATTTGAACCAACCTGGGAAAGAGGAGCCCATGAATTTGCACTGTTTAATTTTCTTTCTATGTTAAATTTGTCTTCGTTGTTAGAATTGTCTGTCCAGTAAATGGACATAAATGCTGGAGTTGAAATATTGTTTAATATTAAATTCGTTGGAGCAGCTGGAATATTTGGGGAAATATTAAGAGTCGTAAATGTACTATCTTGAGAGTACGCTGTACCATTTGCATTTGTCGCATAACCACGAAAGAAATATGTAGTACCTGCTGTTAACCCTGTCCTGATATGTGTAAATGTACCAATCCCTGTGCCAGATGCGTCTATACAATTTGTCGTTGGAGCAGGTGTAGTTCCCAAACAAGTCCCACGAAACAATAAAGCAGAAGTACCCAAAGAAGTTACACTTGCTCCTAAAATTACTGATGTATAAAGGACAGAAGTATAGGTCGGAGCTGTAACAGACGGAAAATTCATATTATTATTTGGAACTAAAACACCCGATAAAGTAACATATGGAGAGCAACCGGTTCCAGATAAACAAGCCTGCACACGATAGTCATAAGATAAATTCACTAGAACAGACATATCTGTATAAAAAGTTACATTTGGTTGTTGAATTTGAATAAGGGTAGACCAAACACTGGCTGTACTTAATTTCCTTTCAATATTAAATTTATCTTCGTTGCTAGAATTATCTGTCCATTGTAGAGAAATACCTACTCCTGTTGTCGTATTTGCTTGTACAAGATTTGATGGAGATAGAGGTATGTTGCCACTACCGCTTCCACCACCACTTCCTGATGTTGGAACTAAGATTCCTGATAATATAGAGTATGTTGAACAACCTACACTATTTAAACATGCTTGTACGCGATAGTCATATGATGTACCTGGCGTAACTACCGTATCAGTAAAATTAGTAATACTAGTTCCAACTTGACCAATATAGCCAAAGTTTGTAGTTGACCCAGTGATTTTCTTTTCAATTTTAAAACTATCCTCATTATTAGAGTTGTCTGTCCAGTGAAGTGGAACTGAGTTAGAAGTTATAGTTCCATTTAGAGCAAGTCCTGTCGGTGGATTAGGAATATTTTGACCATTACCAGAAGTCGGGACTGAAACTCCTGTCAAAGTAATATAACTTGAACAATTTGTTCCCAAGCAAGCTTGCACTTGATAATCGTAAAAAAATCCTGGAGAAACAGTCGTGTCACTAAAAGTAACTATATTAGAAGCTGTTGAAGAAAGAAACATGTAAGTACAAGAAGGAGTGCATACCAATCTTCTATAAATTTTAAAACTATCTTCAATGCTAGAATTATCGGTCCATATAAGTGGAACAGAAGTAGAAGTAACAGTTCCGTTTATTATGAGTCCTGTTGGCGCTACTGGAGTTCCTCCTCCACCACCACCGGTTGGAATGGTAGCCGAAACGTCGTTGGAAATCGGAGAATAAACATTATTTGAATTAAAAGCATTGATGTGATATGTCCAAGTAGTACCAGCTGGACGGTTCACGTCAGTAAAGGTTGTTATGTTCGTACCAACATTGCCGATATCCGTCCAAGTCGGGCCACGATAAATTTTAAACCCTGCTTCATTAGAAGAATTGTCGGTCCAGTTTAAGATAACATTATTCCCATTGACTGTGGCAGTAAGATTTGTCGGCGCAGCTGGAATGCCCCCACCCCCTCCGCCCGGAACTTGAACACCAATCAACTGCGTAAACGCGGAGCAATTTGTATTTCCAGACATACATGCATTTATCTGATAATCATAAGACGTTCCAGAAACAACATTTGCGTCTGTGTATGTCAAAACAGAATATCCAAGGGATGCAATAGGAGAAAATGCCGAAGTGCCAGTTATTCTTTTCTGGAGATTAAACATGTTCATACCCGTGCCTGACTGCATCGTCCAGTTAAGAATTACTGGTGGCATAGTTCCAGTTGTATTATAAGTTAAGGTTGAAGGAGGTGGGGGTGGATTATTGCCACCACCTGGAATCATAACTGAGAGAATACTACTGTACGCCGAATAATTTGAACCATTAAAAGCTTTTACTCGGTAATCGTAAGAAGTTCCAGGAACAAAACTATATGTATCAGTGTATGACATTCCTGTTGGCTGACCAACTTGTAAAAAAGACGAAGAACCTGATGTTAATTTTCTTTCAAGAACATAATATAGTATGCCAGTAGAAGTTTCAGACCATGTAAGTGGAACGGTTGAATATGTTATAGCACCGTACGTTAAGTTTGTTGGAGGGGTAGGCGTCCCACCACCACCTGACGTTGGAATTTGAACTGTTAAAACACTACTATATGTAGAACACATGGTAGTTGAAATGCATGCTTTCACTCGATAGTCATAAGAAGTTCCTGGAACAAAAGCGTATTGGTCAATATATACCATACCCGTCGGTGCACCGACTTGAATGAAATCTGAAGTTGCCCCAGTAACTTTTCTTTCCACAGCAAAAAATGATATACCGGTAGAAGTTTCTGACCACATAAGTGGAACAGTTACAGATGTTGGAGTACCGTTTAGTACCAACCCTGTTGGAGGAATCGGTGTTGCTACTGGAATTTGAACTCCAGTAAGTACTGTATATTCAGAACATCCCGTTCCTGACAAACAAGCTTGAACTCGATAATCATAAGAAGTTCCAGGAACAAAACTATATGTATCAATATAAGAAGTTACATCTGGTTGCTGAATTTGAGTAACAGAAGTCCAATCTGTTGCTGTACTTAATTTTCTATCGATATTAAACCTATCTTCGTTGCTTGCATTATCTACCCACTGGAGCGAAACAACCGTAGAAGTTGGAGTTCCATTTACAGTCAAATTTGTCGGAGCGGCAGGAACATCGTCTGCAAAAATTGATCTTCCAACTATGGTAATAATTATTAAAATAGAAAAGAAAATTAAAACTTCAAAAAGCTTTAATTTCTTAGACAAAAATTCAGAACTAATTTTTTTCATAAAATTATATTAATTTTTTAAGAAACCAAAAAATAATATTGATAATAAAATTAACTAATTATTGGAAAAGATACTACAAAATGTGAACCGACTCCCTTTATAGATTCTACAGATATTATACCATTCATTTGTTTTATCATCTGAGCTGTTATCCATAAACCCAATCCAGTACCTCTTATTTCCTCAGTATCTTTATTTTTTATACGATAAAACTTTTCAAATAACCTTACCCTCTCTTCTTCGCTCATTCCAAGCCCTGTATCTACAACCCTTATGTATAAATGTTCTTTTTCTTTATATTGCTTAACAACGACTTCCCCTTTTACTGTATATTTGACAGCATTCCCTATTAGGTTGACTAGAATTTGTTGTAATGATTTTGGATCAATATTTATATATTGGCTAGCTTCTATTTTTGATTTATCAAAAGAAATATTTAATCCTTTTTCTTTTGCAGTTATTCCAAAAGAAGTTACAACCTTTTCTATCATTTCTGTTGGATTTAACCTTTCCATTTTAAATTGCATTCTCCCTTGTTCAATTCTGGAAACATCCAAAATATCAGCAACCAAGGAATCGAGTTCTTTGGTTGATATATCTATTTTTGATACAAACCCCTTCGTCTGAAGAGAAAGCTCAGGCGCTTCATTTATAAATTCCGCATATCCTCGAATAATTGTAAGTGGGGTTCGTAATTCATGTGAAGCCATAGAAATGAAATCATCTTTTAATTGATCAACCTCTTTTAACCTCTTGTATAAATCCATGTAATCTATTATTTTCGAGTGCCGTAAAAATAAAAAGAGAATGAGCACAATAACTACAAAAAGTAAGATTTTACTATTATCAATACTTCCCTGTATGGCCATGTCAGCCAAAGACAAAGTCTGTGTGGTCATTACAACCCCAAGATTATTACCCAGGTTGTCAGTAATAGCTCTAGCCGTCCTAAATAAGCGTTCACCATTTTCGTTGAGAGATATAGTCATGGAATTAGATGGATCGCTTGTTGCTAACGTATACAAGAATGAATCTTGAACATCTACTTTGTCAATCTCCTTTGGATTGTTTGAAGCAATAATCACATATGAAGGTACTGCTGTTCCTGAACCAGAATCAATGATTATATTTTTTACAACAACTTTAAAGCTCCTTATAGTTTCATTTGTATTTACAATATCCTTAATTTTCTGATTTAGATATGCTGAATCATCCATTTTATCAGGAGCAAAAGAGACAAAAGCATCTTGCAAAGATCCAATACGTACATTTATCAGACGCTCTTCTGCGTTATTAGCAATACTTATAAACCTATTGGCCATGAAAATAAAAGCACCAGTGATAAGTACCGCTACAACTATTGTATAAATTAATTGAGGATTACTAGCTATTTTATTAATTCCCTTTTTTAGATTTAAGGAAATAAAATTAAACATATTTAAATTATACCACGCTTAAAAAATAAAAATAGGATAAAGCATTCTCTTTTAATCCTTAACTAGAGACTTTCTGTTGTTCTTCACTTCTTAATGCAATAAGTATTAAAACTAGGATATATACAATATGTTCGTCAATAATTGGATTGTTCGCTGGAAGCATTAAGGACAAATACATAAAGAACAACATCACACATCCAGCAATACACCCCCATTTTATATATTTATTAAACACTAAAGTTAATCCAATAAAAAGAAGTCCGAGCATAAACAACCAATCAACAATAGCCACACCTGCAAGAGCATGGAAAATCCCAGTAAAAGGACCTTTTGTAGCAAAAGAAAGAAAGCCTGCGGTTGGAGAAACTCCATTGATCCATGATTTATCAGGTGTTGTCGAAAATCCTAAACCAAAAATTTTATCAAAAAACGCCCAGAGAAAAATAAAACCCATAACAAAACGAAGCACCATGTAAACAATTTTTTGTTTATTCATAAATATATTATATCACTTTAATAATAAACCCATAAAAACTAGTTTTGTTTCTTAAGCCAGTCAATCATTTTTTTGAAAGTACTTACCCCAGCCTCACCATCAGCTTTTAACCCTTGAGCTTTTTGAAAAGCTATTATGGCTTTTTGAGTACTAACACCATAATCATTGTCAATCTTATTTGAAGTATTGTTATAAATATTTAGAAAATCTTGCAAAGTACCCACTCTCGTACCACTAGATTTTAGTTTCATAGAAATGTTACCATCCACAAGTTTTTGTAAATCATCTATAAAACTTTGATATTTATATGTAGAAATTGAAGAAGGTGGTTTTTTTTCTGTCTGAGGAATTGTATTGTCCACAACAACTGGAGCAGGTTCTTCTACTTTGGACTTTAAGATACCGAGTTCATCATTTAAATTTTTTAACTCTTTATTTAAATTTTCATTTTCAGTTTGAAGTTGTTTTATTTTTTGATTTTTTGAAAAATCAGCACCTGTTTGTATCGTAGTGAAAGCCCAATACCCCACGAGCCCTAGTATCACCAAGACAATAATTGAAAATAAAATGAACTTTAATTTTTCCATACAAATAATTATATCACGAGTTAAGATTTCTACTAAAATAAAAAAACTGACTTTCACCAACTAAAAATGCTCCCATTATAATAAGAACTCAATATATATGACGATGCTTGAGCAAGTGTCCTAAGCACATAACTGTACTTAGGTTATTTAACTTTTATGACTACTCCTTTGGGAATTGTATCTCCAACAGCAAAACAATTATTTGAATCTATACAAGATGTTCCTTCTATAGAAGTTACTTTTTTAAATGCCGTTGCTTTCCAAATATTACCATTATCCAAACTTGTGAGAATATCTACTTTTTTTGCAGATAAATTTTGGGCAACGATAACGCAAGTAGAACCAACACAAGAAATTCTTCCTCCACTATTTCTAGCAGATGAAGTTAGTGGAGTATTTATACTGTTCCAAGTATTGCCATTATCTGTTGATTTAAAAATATAATGAGTACCATCACCCATATCTTCAACTATTACTCCTCCGTCTCCGGTAAAACTAATACCTGAAAAATCATAGCGAGCCACTTTTTGTGGAGTATTCACGATATTTCCATCTACTACATATGCAGAACTGTTAAAATCATTGGCTCCATTGGTTAAAACTTTTACAGGATCATCGATTTTAAATTGTTGTAGTGTAGCAGTTTTCCAACCATCAGTGGTATGAAATATTGATCTTTGTGCACCTATGCCAAAACATTCCATTTCATTTTTACATAATATTTTTTTAATAAAGTGAAGTGGAAATTCATCATTAATCGTATATTTTAATTCAAACCTACTAGAATCAAGAGTCGGCAAAAGACTTGGCAAGGGATAATTAAATACTGCTTTTTCAATTTTATTAGCATTCCAAGTCAATCCACCATCTGTTGTTTTTAATATAACTGTCCCAAATGCACTGCTGAATTTCGTAAGGTCACCTCCGTTATGAAAATTTTTACCGATGGCATAACATATATTTTTATCAATACAACTAACTCCAGAGATGGAACTAGTAAAAGAATTTGCATTTAATGCGACCAAAAAATTATCAATAATTTTCCAATTTTTACCACCATCAGAACTTTTTACTATAGTTGCCCCTCCTCCTACTGCAACACAAGTGGTTGATATACAATCAACATCCATTAAATTTGAACCATCATTTGGAGATGATATTTTTTTTGATAATACAATTTTCCATGTTACTCCCTTGTTAACTGATTGTAATATCACATTATTCCCAACAGCAACACAATTATTACCAGTACAAGAAATATCTTGCAATGATGACTTATATGTATAAATTACCGAAGGTGCCAAAACGGCATTTGCAACTTTTGTAGTAGAAATACTAAAACTTATTAATATTAAAAAAATACTAAAAACAAATATTTTCTTCATTTATTAATGATATCACACTTAAATCATATATGATTACAAACCTGGCTCCCCGTTTGGCCTCGCTCGTAAGCCATGACTGAGAGGACGCGGTGAAAACTTTTTTAAGAAATATTAAATAAAAATCTTTATTTTTCTACAATATCTTTTAATCTATCGATAAAAGCTTTTTTCCAAAACTTCATTGAATACGAACCTAAAAGTGGCCCCGCTATCATCCTTAGCCATTTATTGTGAATATCAACCTCATAAACATAATTAATCCTCGTTCCTTCTTCTATTTCTTCCATTAAAAATTCTTCATGCCCAGATATGCCCAATTTTATATTCTCGTTATCAGATATATATCCTACCTTCGGAATAATCTCTGTTTTCATTTTAACTGGAAACACTGTGCCAAAAGACTTTGCCTTTGCATCAATTTCTAATTTATTGCCATCTTTCTTGGTAATAACTAATGACTCTGCAACAGTTGGGAAATTTTTTGGCATATTTTCAAAATCACTAATAATTTTAAAAACTTGATCAATGGGAGCTTTAATAACCCAAGAACCTTTTAAGCTAATATGTTTCATTGTTCTATTATACAACAAAAAAACAATCATTATAAAAAATAATCGAAATCTCTGGCTCCCCGTCTGAAGCTAAAGATGCTGAACAGGGCGAATGTACGAAGTGGAAACCTTAATTAAGAAATAAAAAAGCCACATAATATAAATCATGCGGCTTTAAAAAGTTTTGCAAACCAAGTCATGCTATCTGGCTTTCCGGAACAGGTATATTGGGCATTTCCGGTTCTTCAGATTTTTTGGGTTTAACCAAATTCAGAATATCCAATTTCAAGTCCATTGCCCTTGAGAGAGCCATCTGTTTTTGACTTGAAATTTGAGTAGGATAGGCATTAATGTCGATTTTTAAAATTAAACCGATTAATTCACCGATCTTTGTTTCCATTTTTTTATCTTTTTAACGGATTAGAAATTTAATTATCTGATGAACATCGTGTAACAAAAAGTATGAAATTCCATATCAACATCAGAAACCCATAAAGGAAGGACGTCCAAGAAAAAATTACTTCCACGCTGTTAATATGAAACCCAAAGAAGGATGATATTCCTGCAACAAGCAAACAAGCAGAAATAAATACAGAAAAAATTATGAAAGAAATGATTGTTAAACGGCTGTGAATAATACACATCGCAGCGAAAACTATCACATTCAGAAAAATGATTCCTAACAAAAAAAGAATTTTTGGTAAGGGTTCTTTTCCGAAATAAGGAAGAAAGACATCCTTGCAAAGAAAAACGATTCCCACTGCAAGAGAAATAATCACGGCATAAGCAAGTACTGCAAAAAACAGAGTTATGAGTACCTGTTTGTTGAAAAAATCTTTCATTTTCCAGAATTTTAAATTGTTTTTATAAAAGTTTTAATTGGTCTTCGTAAAAGACAAAATTTACCTTCTACGAAAACCAATAAAACCAAATGTCAAAAAACTGTTACTATTCGTACAATAACATAATTAATAAAAAAATCAAGAGCTCCGAACTTGGGATGATGTTCGAATGAGTATTTTGGAAAAATAAAAACCCTTCTGAAATATTGCTAAATTTCAAAAGGGTTATACTTATGCATTAATTAAATTTAATTGGCCGATAGCCAAACTGACTGCTTGCTCTTACTGCCCAACGATTATCGTATGGGGCAATAATAATAGTAGAACGGAGTTTGCTAGGATTTGGCATTTTAAGTAACCAAGATGTGTCAATGTACATTTTCCCATTGTATTCCCTAAATACACTATAGTTCGGTGGTGTTGACATTAATACTCCTTCTTTTGTCCATGGACGATCCTGGAAAACTTCATAAAGGATCAAGGCTGGTTGGCTGTCATCATTTAGACTGTGGGCAAATCTCACAAATGACAACCAGTGGATCCATTCACTGATTTTTTCTCCATTTGCAAGAATAAATCCAATCGGTATCGTTCTCGGCTGAATCGAAGAAAGATAAAGTGCCCTTGAGGGGCCACCGGGTTTCCCGTAATGAAGAAATTTTTTCATTTGTTCTTCATTCATAAAGCCACTGTCAATGAAATTTTCACGATAGCCGATCTTCCCAATATCTCCAAGGAATGTTACAAAACGCTGCATGCTAGTTATTTGTCCATCGATATTTGGGAACAAAAGGACTTCACCATTCTTGCGAACATAATCGAGGTCAATCAAATCTGGACGTTCGTCTGGTAATTTAAGAATTTTGTTACCGGCCGCACATGATACCAATAATTCTTGCGTAATATAATTTACAATTACCGCAAAAATCGGGACACCACGTCTCACACAACTAATTGCTGAGGATGCCCCGGTTATAGAAGCTGGATTACTGAATTTTTCTTCCCACTTAGTGATATTGTCTGGTTTCCCAAAAATATCACCAATTTTCATTTCTTTTGGAAACTGAGCGAGAAATTCCTTTAATTGGTTAGAACGGTCAGTCGGATCGCTAATAAAAACTGTTCTAAATGTTTCCGGTTCGCTAGGACGAAATGTATCATTAAAATTAATTCCCTTCAACCCAGCTTCTTCCGTGATAACAACAGCCCCAGAATCATATCTGTTCAATTGTTCACAAATAGTAATTTCTGGACCTGCGTCCATTCCAAGAGTATCTTTTTTACCATATGCATCTACTGGCCGAAGAGCATCTTCAACAGTTGTATGCATTAAATCATAATATGCCATCAAAACGGCTTTAATAGCGGCATTCAGATGGGAAATTTCAACGCCTTGCATAATTTTCTCCTTCCTTTTTGTGGATTTGTATAATTTTTGCTACTCAGCCAAAAACGTTAACCAGTAAGGGCAATAATGTGCAACTTCTTTCCCATCAATAACTTCAGGAAGAAATTCATTAGAATCAATACCAAAAAAAATTTTAGCTAGATCGCCTTTTTTCCCAATCTGGCAATCCTTCTTTGGGTTAAATTCCTTAGGAGCATCTCTGTAAAAGCAGAGGGAACATTTGCATTCATAAATACCTGATACAGGGTCAAATGGTATATCAGAATTAGGCCCAGCTAGATGTTGCTGGTACTTTTTCTCCCAGTCAATTTCAGTACGAAGAAATGGTCTTCCCGAAATAGAATCCTTTTTTTCTTCAGTGGAGCAATCTTTTACCAGCGATTTAGCCAAATCAAAAACTTCTATTGGATTTTCACTGATACAGTAATACTTAGAAAGAAGAGCAGATGGTTTTTTACCTATTTCAATTTGGTAAAGTCCATGATAAAAAACATACTCTGGTGTACCTTTTTCAAAATTCTCGTAAAGTTTCATTTTTTGGGGTTTTAGTGAATATTATTTGGTCAACTAAATCTCTATAAAGAAACTTAATAGACCAAACAATATTTATCACATTTTCAAAAAACTGTTACTATTCGTACAATAACATAATTAATAAAAAAATCAAGAGCTCCGAACTTGGGATGATGTTTGAAACAGTTTTATATAATAAAAAACCCACCAAAAAAGCAATGGGCTTTTTGGGTGGGTTCAATAACCTTAAGCAGGCACATATAATTGCTTCTCAAGAACATGTAAGTAGAATTGTTCTACTCGCATTACCTTCTGGTTTGAAGCTAATATTTGTTGCCAGGCTGCGTCGGTTAAAATTAAAGTTGCCTGAACATGTCCATCTGTAGAAATATCTGCAACGAACACAACAAGCAGATCACCTGTTGATTCAACCTGAACGGTAAACAATGTATTCAGTGAATTTTTTGAACTTTCAGGATACTGATAGAAATCTTTATCCTCGTGTTTTACGCTTTTTGACCTGTATATTTCATGTCCATTATTATGTCTGCCGAGTGTAACCAGGCCAGAAAAATAACAATTTGTTGCGTACTCCGCGTAAGAAATCGATTCACCGATTTGAAGTAAACCATTCGGGTTTCTTTGCTGAAAAGAAATTAATGACGCTTTTTTCATTTTTTGGGGAGTTAAAGTTAATACTAAATTGAACTATTTTTGAACCCAAAATATTAGATACAAAAATAATTCAACTAGTGCCAACCTAATCCAAACATCAAAGAACCTACTATACCCCTAAATAGTAGCATATTTATCTAGATTTGTCAATCTGGCTCGGGAGGTAGGGTGATCTCTCCTTACAGGAGCAGTATACCTTTTCTAATTTTTAAAAATCAGAAATTTTCAAAAATACAGAAAAGCTTTTCGATCCCTACACAAAAGCCAAGCAGTTGGCTTTCTCTCCCGAGCAATTTAAAAACCACAATCTCTTGTAGTTTTTTAAATTGCTCCAGACGTGGGGTGATGTTCGAATAACTATTTTGAAAGAATAATTACCCTCTTTTGAGATAAACCTTCACAAAAGCACTTTTAAGCTCTGCTGCTTTTGCAGATAGTAAATCCACTTTGCCTTCTTTTGCTAAGGTTAATGTTTCATCTAATTTTTGTCTTATAGCTTGAATTTCAGTATCATTTGCGGCTTCTTCCACTGCCTTTAACTTACTGTCTACTTCTTCATATACTGTAATCACTTGGGGACCATCTTTTGCATCAGATGCAGAGATAATTTTTTCCATAGCATCATGAAAATCAACAAGAGAAATAGCTAACATTGAAAAACCATTTCTTTTTAATAAATCTTGAAATATTGGTCTTACTTGTTCAAAATCTGTATGAGCAGATTTTAGATCACCTGTGTTTACTTTATCTTTTAGGCTGGTAATGATATCTGAAACTTTTATTAAATCAGCATTAAATTGCTTGTCGTGAGAAACAACATAAGGATGATATTTTATATATTTATTTAAAAATACTCCATATTCACTTACAAGTTTGTTGTAATTATCTAACGCTTCAGGTCTTTTGTTCTGCCCAGTATAAAACAAAGTTTGTTTATAATACTGGTTCATATTATTGTAGTCCTCTAGAAAAAACTTCTTAGTGAGAAAATTACTAGCATAACTACCTAGAACTAAAATGATAACAGACAAAATAGTAAAAACGCTCAATGTCATTTTTGACACTTTCTTTTCGGGATTTTTATTTGTATTTATCTTAAGTATTTTATACAAAGCACAAAACCCAGTTATGACAGTAAATAGCATCACTACCGCAAGAATATAAAATATAATTTGTAAGACACCTGATAACCAAAAGAATGCCAATAAAAAGAATACTGTTGCTACTGGTATTCTAATTAATCTATCTATAACACCTTCATTTTTTGTAATTTTCATATTATTTATTTACTTAATAATTCATCAAATACCTCTGGCTGAAATCCAACTATTATTTCACCATCAATATCTATAACGGGCACACCCATCTGCCCACTTTTTTGAACCATCTCCATCCCTGCTGATCTATCTAATCCAACATTTTTATCTTCAAAAGAAACACCTTTCTTTTTCAAATAATCTTTTGCATAGACACAATAAGGACAAGTACTGGTTGAATAAACTATAACTTTATGATTTTTCATATATTTATAATAATTAATTTTTATTAATACGACTTTTTTCTAAATAATTTGAAACTGACAATGCAGATATCGTGCCATCAGCAACTGTTGTGGTGATTTGTCGATAAAGTTTTGTGATGCTATCACCCGCAGCGTAAACACCCTCAATATTGGTCGACATATCTTCTTTTACTACAATCTCTCCTCGTCGATTTAATTCAACTTTATCTTTTAAGAACTCTGTATTTGGAGAGTATCCGATGAAAACAAAAACTCCATCAGTTTTAAAATTAGTTATTTCGTTTGTTTCTAAATTTTTAATATCTACACTTTCGATACTTTCATTTCCCTTAAAAGAAGACAACGAGGACTTCATAATGAAATTAACTTTTGAATTTTTCTTAGCTTCTTCTATGGCATATTGAGATGCCTGGAAATGATCAAGTTGATGGACAATAGTAACTTTCTTAGCATATTTAGTAAGAGAAACTGCTTCTTCTAAAGCTGAGTTTCCACCTCCAACAACAACTATCTCTTTATCAGTAAAGAAATCACCATCACATGTAGCACAATAAGAAACACCCTTTCCTTTAAAAATATCTTCACCTGATATACCAAGAGTACGGGATCTTCCTCCTGGAGAAAGAATTATACTATTTGTTGTAAAAATACTACCGTCAGATAGAGTTACATTTTTTACTTCATTTTCTAGTTCAAGACTTTTTACAGACTTTCCATTAATTATGGTACAGCCAAAATTTTCAGCCTGTTTTTTCATAATCATTGCAAGTTGATATCCACTTATATTTTCTACTCCTGGATAATTTGCAATTTCATGAGTCAAAATTATTTGTCCTCCCACTATTCCTTCATTTATAATTAAAGTTTTTACTCTTGCTCTTGCAAGATAAATGCCCGCCGTTAGACCAGCAGGACCTGCACCTATAATTATAGAATCATAATGGTTGTCTGTACTCATAGATTTATATTACTTAACTCCAAATTCTTTATCTAATATAGTTTTTACTTGTTCTTTCGTTTGAATACTTGAAGTAGCTTTTACGACTTTTCCATTCTTGTAATAAATAGTAAATGGAATACCCATAAATCCTCTTACTTCTGGCAGTTTACGGATTACATCTGCTTCTTGTGTATCAAACTCAAAATCACAGAATTTTACATTTTTATAATCATTTTCAAGTTCTTCGGCTATTCCATAAACAGGAATACACATAGGGCCCATACGACCACACACAAGCATTACATTCTCATTTTCTTTAAGTACCTTATTATATTCAACAACATCCTCAATATGTTTTAAATTTGTATTTAACATAATTTTAAAAATAAACTAATAATATAACTCTATTTATACTTACAAATAAATTTCTTTAAATCTTTTACAAACGGACCTTTAGGTAATTCATAACAGATTCTTTTGCCCTCACGGCTAGCAATCACCAATCCTTCCTTAACCATTACTTGAAGATGGTGAGAGATAATGGCTACACTCATATTTAATTCTTCAGCTATATCAGAAACACATATCTTTTTTTCATTAAAAATGACACACAGGATTTTAAGCCTACTTTCGTCTCCAGCTGTTCTCATTAACTTCGCTAATTCATTCAAACGCATATTTGAATGATATACCCATCGGTTATTTTTGTCAACTAGTTAACGAGGGAAGAAAAATGACACTCCTCTTGTATTAAGGGTATAGGGTCGAATTAGTATTAATATTAAACGAATAAATTAAATGAACAAAACAAAAAAGATACTTTTAGGATTAGGAACATTAGCGTTAGTTATAGGGATTTCTGGAGCAATTGTAAGTAGTGCAAATGCATACAAAGGAAACCCCACAGTAAAAGGTCCAAACTACTCAGTTGAACGTGAGACTGCTATTGAAAAAGCCTTCTCGGCAAATGATTACACAGCATGGAAAGCACTTATGCAGAACCAAGGTAGAGTTACACAAGTTATTAATAAAGATAACTTTGCAAAATTCGCTGAAGCTCATAAATTAGCTGAAAATGGTGACATCGCAGGTGCTCAAAAAATCAGACAAGAACTTGGTCTTGGATTAAAGAATGGTTCTCTACAAGGCATGAAAAATGGTACAGGAAGAGGAACAGGTAGAGGTAATTGCATGAATTAATAATTTATAATTAATATATCTTACCCCGAAATAAATCGGGGTTTGATGTATTGACTTAAAAACTGCTAGTATATAAATATGACCGTAGACAAAGAATTAACAGATGAAGAGATAATAGAAAAAGTGAGAACTTCTAACCAGGATCTCTATGCTCTTATTATTGATAGGTACCAAAAGAAACTTGTACGTTATGTAAATAATTTAATTAAAAATGAGGACAAAGCAATTGATGTAGTGCAAGAATCTTTTATAAAAGCATATGTCAATTTAAATAGTTTTAATATTGAAAAGAAATTTTCTAGTTGGATTTATCGTATCGCTCACAATCAAGCAATAAATTTGGCTAAAAAATATCAAAAAGAAACGCCCCTATTAGAGGATTGGGATTTTAAAAGCGATGACGATATTGAAAAAGATTTTGAAGAAAAAGAAACAATAGAGAAAGTTGAAAAGTGTTTAAAAAATATTCCTTTATTATATTCTGAACCTCTTTCTTTGTATTATATAGACGAAAAATCATATGATGAAATTAGTGACATTTTAAGAATACCAATGGGTACCGTCGCCACCCGTATTAATAGAGCTAAAAAGATAATGAAAAATATATGTCAAAAGAATTAAAAAATATTACTGAAAACGTGATGAGCGAAATCCATCTAGGCAAAGCAAAAATGAAGCCTCGAATATATTTTATTATTGGTTCTATTTTAACTTTGGTTGGATTAATATCTTCTGTTGTTGTTTCAACCTTTCTTGTAGGATTAATAAGATTTTCATTGCGTACTCATGGACCAATGGGTCAGTATAGGTTTGATCAAATGATATCAAACTTCCCTTGGTGGACTATAGTACTCGCAATATTAGGTTTAGTAATAGGCATTTGGCTTATTCGCCAATACGATTTTTCGTATAAAAAAAATCCTTGGATCATAGTAGCTGGTTTTATTCTAGCGATTATTATCGCGGGATACGTTGTAGATATGACGGGCTTAAACGACATAATGTTCAAATATGGTCCTATGAGAGGAATGATGAACGGACTTCTTCAAGGAAATAATTTTAAAAATAACCCACAGAGAGGAATGATGGGAAATGGGATTCAAAATGGACAAGGAATGATGAGGTAAATTTTTTAATTAAGTATTTTCCTTGATAATCTTTTTAATTTTTTCAATGTCAGGAGAAAAACCAACCATCACTGGTTTGTCGTTTATCGCTAATACTGGACTTTGCATTAATCCCATAGCCACAATTTTTTGAACATCAGTAATATACTCAACCTCTGTATTTAATCCTAATTCACTAACTGCCTTTTGAGTTATTTCAAATAACTTTTTACAAGTTTTACAACCTGAACCCAATACTTCTATTTTCATCTTTCTATTATACATTAGGTTCGAACTTCTACTAACCTCCAAAAAATAACCCTTGTGAAATAAGGGTTTTCTACGGTGCTCCCTCTAGTAGACAAGTTCAGAACTTTGAATTGGACCAGTATTAAAAGCGAATTGCAGTTTAGTGGTATTTTAGGACTATTCCCAACACTTACACTTCAGAACTAACTAAAAACTACTTGTTAGATAACTTACAATTAAATGTTGCCCAATCAACCTCATAACCCTGATTACAATCACATTGCTTAGTATCTTTATTAAAGTGGCTATTAGCTATACTTAAACAAGAACTTTCTGTAGGTTCCCCCCAACCGAGATTAACATTTTCTTGTTTTTTTTGATAAGGAACTATAACACCGAAGTAAATAATCAGTAAAAGTATTATTACACTTAGAATTATTAAAACAGGGTTTTTGAATAATGATTTATTTTGTTTTCCCATATATTATTTTTCAGGGTTTATTTTTCCTAAAACTATATAATAAAAAATCCTCCTTATTGCTTCAAAGATAAGTAAAATTACTATGTTGCCGATAAAGAAAAGTTCTAAAAAGCTGTTGTAAGTAAATACTGGTGTTATATCAAAGATTTTGAAAGAAAAATCTAAATAAGCCATCTTGCTACTCCCAAATAAGTTACTTGTTTGATTTTTATAAGGTAAATAATCTTTATCCATAGCAGTATTTACTGCACTATCTCTTACACTTTGATTGTCATTGGATATAGGAATAGATAAAACATCAGCTTTATTTAAGATTTCATATCCCTTTTGGACATCGTAAACATCGTCAACTTTTTGACCCGTAAATACTTTTGGATTACAAGCAGTCAGAATACTTTTTATAGTGTAATCATTAAATCCTCCAAAAAACTTTTTATAATCAAATTGACCATTTGGAAAATCATTATTACTAAAGGAGATATTTAAGCTTTGAGCAGTAAAAGTTTGTTTGTCTTTTATATTACAGTGTATTGTTGTTTGGTTTTGCTCCACCTTTTTAATCCCGCCAGAAAAAGCAACAAAATTAAATATAACTAATACAATTATAAAACCTATACCAAAAATTACCTTCAAAAGTCTATACCACCCTTTAGTGTTTAGATAGCTAGTTGTTTTTTTATTTTCCATATTCATATTGTAGTATACTGTGAATTAAAGTAAAGTATTCAAAAGCTTTTTCAGCTACAAAAAACTAAGTTTTATTGTTTATGTTTCTTACCAATTGCAACTATATTAAAAATGTTATTAACTATATAGCCAAACACTCTGCCTGCCCCAGAATAATCTACTTCTAACATATCAGTATCTTCTGGAATACCATCAAAAAGAACAGAGTAACTGCCAGAATTATGAATTGGCTTACAGGCAATACAAGAAGTATCTTGATGCCTAAAGTGCTTAGTTAGAGTTGAAGATATTTTTTTTAATTCTTTTGTAAGTTTTTTTGCTTCTGTTTTATCTAATTTAGCAATTTCGCATTGATTGCAATTATAAATCTCAAAACTAAAAACAACCCTTTTGTTTTCGTAATCTTTAAGTGCATCTGAAATCGCAACAATCGGAGAGATTTTTTCTTGACCTGTTGTGAGCTCAGCTACATCGCTAGAAAGTTTTTGGCTTGAGTTTTCCTGCATAAAACTTCTTTGCTGTAGCTAAACTAATTATATTATTTGAAGGTTCAGAAGCAGATTTTTCTTTTCTTGCTTCTTGCCAAGGAAGTTCAGAATGTGTAAGAGCTTCAAGGTATTCAGCATTGTATTTTCCATATACAGACCAAATGTTTTCAAGTAAATCTACTTGTTTTTTAGAAAAACCAAAAGAAATGTTAGCAGTATCTAATTTAATAGGATTGAACTCAAAAATCTTAAACTTTCTATAAACCGAAGGAATTGCTGGTCCGTGAACCCACGCTTCAATCCTTTCAGAGAAAAGTTTTTCTTTATTCAGAACCAATGACCAAACTTGCGAATAATAGAGAAGTTTTTGTAACTTCTTGTTTGTTATGACCTCTTTTTCTTTATTCGCTTTATCAATAAAATACTCTGCAACGGTCAAAGCGTTAATTTTTTTAGCAACTAAACTCATATAGAGATTATACCTTTTTATATGTTTTTAATCAAAGGACTGTTGATAAGTATTGTAAACTGAAGTAAAGTATATGAATGAAGAAAAATATTAATAAGAAACTATCTATTGAAGAAATACTCACTTTACTCAAAAGTACTACAGGACACAAGAAACTAGTTAATTACATAAAAGAAATACTCAAAGAAGAACCCTTCAAAGAGAGTATCCTGAAGATAAGAAAAAAATATAACATTGATGTTAATAAAAATAAAGAAGAAAAATCACTGTCTTTTCCTAATGGAATAGAAGAAGAAGCTCTTGAGCTATTAAATAAATATCATTTAGAATTTGAGTGCTTGAATTTTATAGTTTTATATATATTAAGAGATGAATTTAGTGAAAATGATATAGGAAACATGTTATTTACTGAAGATATTATAGACACAAAAGAAAGTCTCATATCGGGTCATAATCCTTATACAGAAGAACAATTTCCTGTAGTTATTAGAATAAGTCCTTATGCATCCAAAAGAGATATACTAAACTATGTAGAAAAATTATATCGCTTTTCGATAGAACCTTTTCAAAAAGCTAATCAAAAGAAAACAACTTTAGGTAAGGTTAAAAACAAAAAAACTATAATAGAAAAAAGAAATGATTTCATATACGAAAACAGAAAACTTCCAAGGAAAGAAATAATGAGACTTATAGGAGATAAATTTGGAAGTAATAATATTATAGACTATGGCTATATTGGTAAAATAATATCGTTAGAAAAGAGGAAGAGAAAAGAACTGTAGCACATAAATTTTCTGTACTACATAAAATACTTATTTTAATTATTGCGTAAAGAATACCCTTAAGATAACCCTTAGGGGTTTTCTATGCAGGATATTGTCTCAATAAAAGAAACTATAAAAAGTTTCAAAATAAACAACCTCCCTCTTGAAGACAAGAAGAAACTGGTCGGTGCTTTTGCTTGGCTTATACAGGAAGATAAAAAACAAAATCCTGAACTTTATCAGATTAGAAAAACACAAAACAATGATTGATACAATATGCCTTTTAATTCCAAAGGACAAGATGACTTACCTTTATGGGACATCTAGTTGGGAACTATATTCAAAAACAGAACAGTATTCAAAGTTTGTTCGCAATCCTAGTAAGGCAGAAAAAGAAACTGGAAATTATTTTCCTCGCTTAACTGGATATAAAAGAAGGTTTTCTCAAGATGCCAATGTTCGTATGGAGTTTTCAGTTCCCAAACTGATATATCTTAATAACCTAGAAGAACTTGAAGATAAGGACTTCCCAAAAGTAATTGAAGCGTTACAAGATAGATTAAAAACTATGGGTGTAATAATCACAAAATCAGTGCTTGAAAATGCATCCGTAAGTTCAGTCCATTTCTCAAAAAATATCTTGCTCCAAGATGGATATACTGCTAGCCACCTAATATCAGAAATGAATAAGGTGGACCTAAGAAAAAATTTTGATTTTGCCAAAACAAGATTTATGAATGACGGACAAAGTTTATATGCTCATACTAGCTGTCACGAACTTGTTATTTATGACAAAATTGCTGATTTAAGAAAAGATAAAAAACGAGCAATAGACAAAGACCAGACCTTGTATCAAAGAAGTTTATTCTCCGAACTGAATAAAGAAAATGAACTTCAAGAGATAATAAGATTTGAGATTAGATTAAATCAAAAACAAAAAATGAATAAGGTCCTTGAAGACTTGGGTTATGAAAAAAATCCAGTTTTTAGACAAGTATTTAATACAGGGATGAGTAAAAAGGTTGTTAATGATTACTGGAAAAAACTTATCAAGGAACGCAATCTCGGATTATTTTCTATCTCAATAAGTATTAAAGACATACTGCGAACATTATTTTTAGCAGATAAGAAATTAAAACCAAAACAAGCAATATACTTACTCGGATTATTTATGCTCGCAAAAGACGAGAATGGAATGCGACAACTGCGAACTATTATAGCAAAGCGGTCCCACGATAGAACTTGGTATAGAACTGCAAAGGATATGCAACAAGCTAGTGAGCTTATAACCAAGAATAAGCTCCGAGATTGGGTTACTCAATTAGATAAGCAACTTGACGAATACAAGCCGTATAAGCGTAAAAAGATGTCCACTGATTAAGAATTGCTATGTAAAGCGTTGTAAAGTATAATTATTAGGTAAACGAAGATATTAAATATGAAAGACAAACCATTTTATAAAGCAGAAGACCTTGCAGAACAATTAGAGGTAAACATTATGACAATTTACCGCTATATCAAAGCTGGTCGCTTGAAAGCATATAAGTTAGGTCGTGAGTTTCGGATTGAGAAAAGTGAGTTTGAAAGGTTTCTGAAACATTGTATTTCTAAATAATAAAATGAGTGCTAAACATAAAAAAATTAAAGTATTAGATTTATTCTCAGGATGTGGCGGATTATCATTTGGTTTTGAAAGTGTTGGATTTGAGATTGTTGCAGGAATTGATAATTGGGATGATGCCCTAAAAACATTTCAAGAAAATCATAAAAATGCTAAGGCATTTAACCTTGATTTAGGAAATCCTGATATAAATAAAATAAAAAAAGACATAGGTAGTGTAGATGTTGTTGTTGGTGGTCCACCTTGTCAAGGTTTTTCAATTTCAGGGAATAGAGATTTGAACGACCCCAGAAATAGTTTATACAAAGGTTTTGTAAAAATTGTTAAAGCGTTCAACCCAAAGGTATTTGTTTTAGAAAATGTACCCAACCTTGTTTCTATAGGTGAAGGGAAAATAAAAAGCGAAATCATTAAAGATTTTGAGAAATTAGGCTATGAAGTTAAATACAAAGTTTTACTAGCCTCGGACTATGGAGTTCCTCAAAATAGGAAGCGTGTTATTTTTGTAGGTGTTAAGGAGAAAAATAATTTTGTATTTCCTGAAACACTATTTAGTAACAATAAAGACAAGGTGACTACAGCTGATGCAATTTCTGATTTACCCGACAAGGATTTAGAAGATGGAACATTGTTAGTTAAAAAACCATTGTCTAAATATCAAAAGAATATGCGGGCTATTAACTCAAAGATATACAACCATAAAATTACCTCTCACGACCAAAAAACAATTGATATTATTTCTTTGGTCCCTGATGGAGGTAACTATAAAGATTTACCAGAAAAATATAAGAACTCTCGTAAGGTGAACATTGCGTGGACTAGATTTAATAGCACAAAACCGAGCCCAACCATTGATACTGGTCATCGTCATCATTTTCATTATAAATATAATCGTGTGCCTACGGTCAGAGAGTCAGCGAGATTGCAATCTTTTCCTGATGGTTTTATTTTTCTTGGTTCAAAAACCAGTCAGTATAAGCAAGTTGGGAATGCTGTTCCTCCATTATTAGCAGAAGCTATAGGTAAAAATATCCTTAAACTATTTAACTAGAAAAAAATATGTATAAAATACCAGAGGAATACTATTTCCGAATACACCACATAAGACCACGCTTCAAAAATAATGTAGAGGATGTTCTCTATTTTATGGCTAATGAAATAGCTAAAATACAGCCAAGTGAACACGTAGTGTTTAAGGAAAAACTTAATACAATTATTAAATTGTATCCAGGGAATAGTACTAGAGCATTAAAAACTATCAACAATTGGCGAACGGAAATATCTGCATTATTTGGACTAGTTGAATATGATGGCGATTTATCAAAACCGAGTCAAATGTCATTATTACTCTCTCAATCTCAAGACCTTGTTGAGTTCTTTAGATATTTTTTATATTACTTTCAGTATCCTGGTGGACACCTTAAACCAGTTGAAACACTTGAATATATAAAAGCAGGTATAAAGTTTAAGCCAGCAAGTTATATTCTATCTGTTTTAATGGAAGGTAGGAAAATAACGAATAACGAAAAGTTTGGTATATCAAAAGCTGAAGCAACGCACTGCATATTTAATGACTTAAGAGTAACAAGAGACAATCAGACTCCTCAAAAAACAGCGACACTCATAATCGAAAATAGAAAAAACAATGTTCAATATGACCAAGGAGGTGATATAACTAGATATGCAGGAGATATTCTAGATTATATGGAGCTTGGAGACCTAGTAACACTAAGACCTAATTACAACTACTATCCAAACCTTGTAAACCTTGAAACAATACAGGCTTACATTAACTCAAGTGCTTCTTACTTTGAGCCATATGAAGCTATTTACAGAGAAGAAATTAGAACCCTTACTATGGTTACAAGCTCTCAGGATTTATGGTTTCATTATGTAAATAATAAACTTGATACTTCAATCTTTCAGGCAAACATACTTTCTATTATTGAAGGTTCTGAAGAAGAAACACCAAGTATGGATTTCCTTAAACAAATCTTATCAAAACTACAAACTAGTATTGAGTCAGCTCAGGGTATAAAGACAAAAGAAATTGGAGATGTTGGAGAGTCTGTAGTAATTGAGCACGAAAAGGTAAGACTTATCAAACTTGATAGAAATGATGTGCTTCATTTAATCAAAAAGATACCAGAAACATTTGCTGTGGGCTATGATATTAGCTCCTATGATGGAGAAGGAGATTTAAGAAGATACATAGAAGTTAAGACTACTATTAGTAGAGGTAAATTAGCTTCTAATTCTTTCCATATGACACCTAGTGAATGGAGTTCAGCGAATACTTTGCGACTCAACTACTTTGTTTACAGATTGATGATTTCTTCAGGTGGAGTCAATTTATTCCTAATAAAAGACCCTGTTGGAAAATACAAAGAGGACTTACTAGATATGATACCTAGAGAAGGTGCCGATGTTAGATACTCTGAAAAATCAGGTTACTGGGAACCTTTACTTGTTTAATATGAAGAAATACAAAATAGCATCATTATTCAGTGGTTGTGGCGGTATGGACCTTGGTTCAGAAGGTGGTTTTACATTTCTTAACAAGAAGTACTCTAAATTAGACACCCAGACGGTTTTTGCTACTGATTTTGATAAAGATGTTTGTGATATTTACAACCTAAACTTCAAGAATAAATGCTTGGTGAAAGATATAAAACAGCTTAAATCTAGTGAAGTACCCAATCACGATATTTTGACAGGAGGATTTCCTTGTCAGTCCTTTTCTGTAATAGCTCAGAACCCAAAAAGGTTAGGTTATAAAGATGAAAGAGGTAAACTTTTTTTTGAAATGGTTCGTATTTTGAAAGAAAAAAAACCAAAGGTTTTTGTAGCAGAAAATGTTAAGGGATTATTATCTGCAAATAAAGGGGAAACCTTCCCTTTGATTATTAAAGAGTTTGAAAAAGCTGGTTACTATATTAAGTATCAGGTATTAAATGCTTCGCACTATGGTGTTCCTCAGAAAAGAGAGCGAGTATTTATTGTGGGATTTAAGGAAAAAAAAACGTATGAAGCTTTTTCTTTTCCGAAACCCTTAATTGAGAAGAAGCTAGTCCCCATATCAGAAATAATTGAACCTGAAGAATATGTTGGAAAAGAATACTATTTTAGCGAGAAGGCTGTTTTAGGTATGCAAAATACTAAACACTCAAACACTATGAATAAAGGGCGTGCACAGAACATAAACCAGCCAAGCAATACTGTCACTGCTCATTTGGCAAAAGTAAGTTTGAATAGTACAGACCCAGTACTGTTTCTTAAAAACAAATATAGAATGTTTACCCCTAGAGAGGTTGCAAGAATACAGTCCTTCCCAGATAATTTTGAACTTCTAAAAGGTAGAGGAAAAAATTATAAAGCATTAGGTAATGCTGTTGCTCCTGTAATGATGTGGTATGTAACGAGAAATATCTTACAAGCACTTAATAATAAAAAAAGTTTATGAAAGCAATAAATGTCTCACGAGTATCAACAGAAGAACAAAAAGAAGCAGGAAACTCCTTGCCTGCTCAAGTTGAGCGTATAGATAGTTATTGTAAAAAGAAATCGTTTGAAATTATTAAATCTTTTAGTTTTGACGAAAGTGCTTACAAGGAAAAGAGAGATGAATTTGATAAATTACTTGAATATGTTCAAGAAGTATCCAAGAAAGAAAAAATAGCTGTCTGTTTTGATAAAGTTGACCGACTTTCAAGAAGCATTTTTGATAAAAGGGTTGCTACTCTTTATGAAATGGCTGTTGCTGATAGAATAGAACTTCATTTCGTTTCAGAAGGGCAAGTAATAAACAATCAAATGTCTGCTGTTGAAAAGTTTCAATTTGGAATGAGTTTAGGTTTAGCAAAATACTATTCGGATGCCATCGGAGACAATGTAAGAAGAGCATTTGAACAGAAGCGAAGAAATGGAGAATGGACAGGAGGTGTTCGTTTAGGTTATTTGAATATCAGTTTGGACCAAGAAAAAAGATTACGAAAAGATATTATTATTGACCCAGAACGAGGACACTTAATACAAAAAATGTTTGAGTTATACGCAACAGACCAATACTCTCTTGAAACAATACGAGGAAAGATGAATGAGCTTGGCTTAAGAACATTAAAAGGAAATAAACTTTCAAAAAGTGGAGTTGAAAATATATTAAAAGATAGTTTTTATTGTGGAACTGCTATATCAAAAAAATATGGTTCATATTCTCATAAATATCCTCGTTTAATAACAAGAGAACTCTTTGATAAATGTCAGGAAGTTCGCACAAAGCGTAATAAAAATGTTTATAAAGCACTCTCAAAAGATTTTATATTTAAGGGATTACTTAAGTGTCAAAACTGTGGTTGTTCAATGACAGCCGAAAGACACGAAGGTAAACCTACATACTATTCTTGCACTAATTCTAAGGGTATTTGTAAGAGAGTGTATATAAACGAGAAAGACCTTTTGAAGCCCGTATACAAGGTTTTAGAGCGATTTGAGAGCATTACAGAGGAAGCTACAAACGAGCTATTAGATGAATTAAGGAAAAATACAGAAGCAGAAGTAGTATTCCATAAATCACAAATAAATCGTATACAAACTGATTACAACAACTTGAAAGCAAAACAAAATAGGTTGCTTGATGCTTATATAGACCAGAGTATTACTAAGGACATCTATGACAAAAAGCATCAAGAGTATCAGGACCAAATACAGGTCCTTGAAATTGAAATGTCTGAACACTCAAAAGCAGATTACGATTACCAAACTACTGTTGCCACAGTGCTTTCTGTGGCACGCAGAGCAAAAATTATATTTGAAAAAAGTTCTGATATAGCAGGCAAAAGACAATTTTTGAGTTATCTACTTCAGAACCCTGTTGTAAACGAAAAGAAGCTATATTTTTCAATAGCTTCTCCGTTCAATCTAGTGTTAGAACTAGCTGATAACCCTAACTGGCTCGGGAGGTAGGGATCGAACCTACGACCAATCGCTTAACAGGCGACCGCTCTACCGCTGAGCTACTCCCGAATATATTCAATTAAAACAAAGAACTCTTACCATATTATCAAAAAATACTGAAAAAACAAGTAAAAAATGACTTCTATAAAATTCTATTAAAAATACTGATTATTGGAGATAAAATATAGTCGAGAAAGTTTGGCTTTTGTGTTTTAAAATCAAATAAAATTGTATTCTTTTTCCAGTCTAGAAATATACCTAGAAGCTTTTTCATAGTTTTTATATCATTAAAAAATATACCTACTTCTGAATTTAAATTAAATGATATATAATCTAAATTCTGCGATCCCACCATCCCCTCCCTGCTATCAATAATCATAAGTTTTGCATGATTCATCTTTTCTTCTAAATAAATATTCACTCCCAGTTTTGAAAGTTTATACATAAAAAAATAATTCACACGATCAATAAAGTAGTAATCCGTAAATTTTGGCACAAGTATTTCTACTCTAACCCCCCTCAATACTGCTTGATGAAGTGCCGCTATAAGCCATCGTCTTGGCATAAAATACGGAGTAACTAGAAAAAGACTTTCCTCTGCTCGACTAATTTTCTGCTTATAAAGATTTTTTAACCCATTTTTTCTCCACATGGGAGAATGTTCGACTAGCCATGAATTCATCTTCTCTCCAATATTTTTTTTGTTTTTTCTATAACGCAAAATCAAAATATCTTTCCCGCCACACTTTGCATATGCCTTTGCAAAAGATCTTAAAATATACGGAATGATTTTCCCTCTAAGTTTTACAACTAAATCATTCCAATTAACAGCACTCTGGTGAAAATTCACTCCCCCAACAAAAGCAACATTCTCATCAACAATTAAAATTTTACGGTGTGTATGATGAAAAAACCGACTTATAAAAAATAACTCCACGCCCGACTCTCGAAGTTCAAATATTGCCCTCTTACTCAAATCAGCACTTCCAAAAGAATCCAAAATAATTTTAACCAGAAGCCCTGCTTTAGCTTTTTCTTTTAGTAAGCTTAAAAAATCAAAATCTGTCATATCATCTTGGAAAATATACATCTCTAAAAAAACTGATTTTTGGGCAGTTGAGATAGCCTCAAACATTGCTTGCCAAGATTTTTGTGAATTAGTAAAGAATTTATAATGCATAATATGATTATACACTATTGCATTTTTATTAAAATAAGTTAAAATAGTCTTGTTCGACAAAGGGCCCTTAGCTCATCTGGCTAGAGCGCCTCATTTGCAATGAGGAGGTGGCAGGTTCGAGTCCTGTAGGGTCCACCAAAATACTTTCTAATAATTCTTAAAATTGGTAAAATATAGCCACATGTCTAATACCCAACCTTACGAACAGAATAAAAAGAAAATCCATATATTAATAGTCGACGACGATCCGATGATTCGTCGCCTCTTTGGTGGACGACTGGTAGAACATGGCTATGAAGTTATTTACGCTTCAGATGGAAACGAAGGCAGAGAAACAGCCAGGCGTTTCCAGCCAGATATAGTGTTGATGGACGAGAGAATGCCTGTAATGACTGGAACAGAAGCATCAGTAAAAATGAAGTCCGAATCAGAAACAAAAGATATCCCCATAATACTTTTTACTAATGAAGATTTTTCTTTAGAAGCTGAAAAGATGACAAAAGAACTTGGGCTGGATGCATATGTTCATAAATCATCAGATTTCAATATCCTGCTGAAAACAATAAAAGATGTTTTAGAAAAGAAAAATACATTAAAAATTTCTCAAGAGAAAAAATAAAAAGCCGTACAGTAATGCACGGCTTTGTTCGTTGGGGGTTTTATTATTACCCTTTTTTCTCAACCTCCTTATTAATCAAATCGACAAGGCTCTGAACGTCGCTGATCTCTTCTACGTCATCATCTTTCAATGTGATGTTGAATTCCTTTTCGACCTCCATGCCAAGTTCGACCACGTCCAGTGAGTCAGCCCCCAGGTCCTTCGTAATATGAGCCCCTGGTACAACGTCGATTTCAGGAACGCCAAGTCTGTCTACAATAATTGCAATAACTTTTTCTAAAGTCATTTTGCCTCCGTTTTTAAAAATGAATTTTCCGTGAATAAAAGAATTTTCTTAAGAATACTGAAAAAACATAAAAAAGTCAATCTAATTATCGTCTACAAGAATCATATAAAAACTATTTAATTAAAGCATTCCAATCTGAGGCGAAACGCTCCAACCCCTTATCAGTTAATCCATTTTTTATATTAAAATCTGTCCATTTTTTGTTTAAATCAATTTCTTTATGTGGAATATTTTTTAGAGAAGAAAAATCATATTCCTTATAATTTTTAGGAATGGGCATGCCCATTTCCCCCCATTTTTTTAAAATAGAAAGTGGTGCAGTAATAATATCAACATGAAGTAGAAGTGATGCCATAAAATGATCCATCGTACGAACACTTGCTGAAAGAATTTCTACGTGCTCATCGCCATCTTTATATGTTTTAATAATATTTTCAATCAATGACATTCCATTTTCTCCAATATCATCAAGCCTTCCAATGAATGGAGAGACAAAAACATCACCCTTCTTTGCCCCCAATGTTGCAGAATAAACTGCAGCCGCTTGCTCTTCCGTAAAACACAGCGTCATATTTACACGCATTCCATCTTTTATACTTCTCTCCGCTGACAGAAGTCCAACTTTTGTAATTGGATATTTTATTTGTGCATTTGAAATCCACTTAAACATTTCTTTGCCTTGCGTAAACATTTCAGATTCATTTGTATTTTCGTCTGAGTATACTTCGATGGAAATAGAACCACTTGGAATAAGTTTTGAAATTTCTACAATATTTTTTTTATAAAAATCAAAAATTTCCTCTTTCGAAAATTTTTCCCCTTTCAAAAAACGTTCACGAGCATATGGATTCTTTGCGACAAGAGTTGGGTTTGTAGTTTGTCCGTCAAGAAAACCCAAAACTGAAATTATTTCACTTGTTTCAGCTGGGTCACAGCTATCTAAAAATATTTTTGTTCTGAGTCCTTTTGGTTTCATAATATTTATTATTTTACTAATTTATTTTTTAAATTTTTTATCATATCGATGGATATTTGATCCAAATCAAATTTATGTTGCCAACCCCAATCCTCTCGGGCACAATTATCATCAATAGTTTTGGGCCAAGAATCAGCTATTTTTTGTCTTTCATCAGGATTAAATG
Source organism: uncultured bacterium (assembly GCA_903907175.1). Classification (GTDB taxonomy): domain Bacteria; phylum Patescibacteriota; class Minisyncoccia; order Phycocordibacterales; family UBA9973; genus UBA9973. Next base: position 3,382 of record CAIVNB010000026.1, on the reverse strand, counting down.
TGCACACAAAATTTTCAATATATTTTGAAACATTTAAAGCCAATTCTTTTGCTGAAAAACTAATAGCAGTTAAGTTATAAGCCGTTCGTACTTTTATTTTTTCTTTATCTACTTCCATCAATTTTATCGTTGCGTTTACTGCATCATCCATATACATCATTGGCAAAACTGTATTTTCTTTTACAAAACAATCATATTTACCTTTTTCTATTGCATTATAATATATTGCAACTGCATAATCTGTCGTTCCCCCACCAGGCGGAGTCTTCCAAGATATTATTCCAGGATATCTCAAGCTTCTAACATCCAAGCCATATTTAATAAAATAATATTGACACAACAACTCTCCAGAAACTTTTGTGACTCCATACATTGTAGTAGGTTCTAAGATAGTTTTTTGGGGTGTATCAAAAAGTGGTGTACTTGGCCCAAAGCAAGCTATAGAACTCGGCCAGAACAATCTATCAATTTTATATTCTACTGCTAAATCTAAAATATTTTTCAAACTATTCATATTCACATCCCAAGCAAGATTAGGATTTTTTTCCCCTACTGCAGATAAAACACCAACTAGGTGGTAAATTGTATTTATTTGATACTTTTCTATTAGTGCCCTGATTTCTTCTTTATTTCTGGCATCAATACTCTCATAAGGTCCGGAATTTTTAAATTCTTCACTTGGTTCTTTATCTTTAATGAAGCCTACGGCAACAACATTTTCTTTCCCAAACTTCTCTCTTAAAGCAGGCACGAGTTCTGACCCAATTTGCCCCATAGCTCCAGTTACTAATATATTTTTTTGCATTTTATTTTTTATATATTAATTAAGAAAATAATTTTTGAATTTTTTCCCATGGCACAGCGACTAAAATTGTGCCAGTAAAAACAAAGATTAAGCCAAGTATCGCTTGAAATGTTATACCTTCAGCAAGAACTATTGTGGCCAAAATAGCAGTTAATACAATAGACAGTTTATCGATAACAGTAACAGCTACTGTCGGACCTGTGGCCAAGGCGTGATAAAAGAAGATCCAAGAAAGTGCCCCTCCAATACCTGACAAAATAACAAAAATCCATTGTTTAGACGAAAGTGAATTAAATGTAGTGATAGAAAGTTTGCCAAAAGAAAGAGCTGCTATTGTCACGATTAATGCCATCACAATACCACGGATTGCTGTTAAAAAATTTGGATCAATTCCTTTTAATCCAAGCTTCGCAAAAATTGTCCCCAGAGAGGCCATTACTGCCCCCAATAATGCGTAAATGATATACATATCTTTATTTTAACATATTTTTTCTACTTTTTGAACGATAGAATTTTATCGCAAATCTATGGGCTTCACTATTCGCAAGTAAAATTATTTTTTTGTATTTTTTTATTATTGTCTCATCACCTTGTATAGCTTTCGCTCTATGTTTATCATCTTTCACAACTCCGATGATTGGTATTTTAAATTGATATCTATTTAATGCTCTCTTTGCTGTGTTGATTTGAGCAACACTACCATCCACCACTACTAAATTTGGTAATCCCCATTCCGTGTGACGCAGTCTACGTGACAAAACTTCTTCAAGTGCACCCGTATCATTACTGCTACTTTGTGTACGAATAATAAATTTTTTATATTCACTCTTTTGAACTTCTCCATTTTCTATCACCGTCATCACCCCAACCATATTTTTGCCTGACATATGCGCAATGTCATAAGCTTCAATGCGGAACACATCGAAAATCGAACCTCTTTCAATTTTGAATGTCCGAGGGTCCCACTCAGTACTCTGAGAAGGGCGCAGGACTGAAAAATTGGAAGAGGTGAGGCTTTCACTTTTTATTAAAGCAATGTCATTAATGTGTCGTAGTGCAAAAATTTGCTTTTTGACATCATTCGCTCTTTCGAATTTTTGTGTTTTAGCAAGCATTTTCATTTCTTTTTCTAAATCCTTTAAGATTTTCCTTTTCTTTCCCTCAAAAAATAATTTTATATTCTTTATATTTTTAAGATAATCTTCGTTTTCTGGAACAAGTTTTATTTGCCTATAAAACTCGTAATTATTTTTTGATTTTTCATCAAGAAAAGGAAATATTTTTCTAATTATTCTTAATGCTTCTTTTAATTGCAAGCCATTAGTATACGGTCCGTAAGTTTTAGATCTACGCCATGGCGTAGATTGTAAATTTTTGCCTCTTACAATAATTACTCTAGGAATTTTCTCTGCAGTTATACAAACATAATTCCAAGATCTATCATCTTTTTCTTTTACATTATATTTCGGTTGATGTTTCTTTATTAGTTCTGCTTCAAGAATTAAAGCTTCGAGAACACTGTCTGACATTTCCCAATCAACTTTATCTGCTTGCACAACCATATCTAATATCATCGGACCCCGAGTAGCGATTAAATCTTTGCTGAAATAACTCTTTGTTCTGTCTCGCAAAGATGTCGCTTTTCCAATATACAAAATTGTCTTTCCTTTTTTAAAAAAATAAACTCCTGGCTTATCAGACAACTTAAATTTTTTCAAATCTTTGACTTGCATATTATTCTTTTATTATATGCTATTTTCGTAATACCTTCTTTAAATACTTACCCGTATAACTTTTAGAATTATTTGCTATGTCTTCAGGAGTACCTTTGGCAACCAAATTTCCACCACCATCTCCTCCCTCTGGTCCAATATCTAAAACATAATCACAATTTTTTATGATATCCATATTGTGTTCAATAAGAACTACGGTATTCCCCTTATCAACAAGTTTATTTAAAACATCCAAAAGATTATGCACATCATCATAATGAAGTCCGACAGTTGGTTCATCTAAAAGATAAATCGTTTTTTCTAAATGTGGACGATAAAGTTCAGAAGAAATTTTTACACGTTGTGCTTCTCCGCCAGAAAGAGTCGTAGCTGATTGCCCTAATTTAATATATCCGAGACCCACATCCATTAAAGTCTTTAGTCGATCATAGACCGCTGGGATATCTTTAAAGAAAGATATCGCTTCCTCTACTGTCATCTGTAATACTTCATAAACATTTTTATTCTTAAATTTAATCGTCAAGGTTTCTTTATCAAATCGCTTTCCTCCACAAACATCACAAGTAACATATACTGTCGGCAAGAAATGCATTTCAACTGCAATCTCTCCATTTCCTTCACACGCTTCACATCTGCCACCCTTCACATTGAAAGAAAATCTATTTGCTTTCCAGCCACGAAGTTTCGCCTCGCTTCCCTCTGCAAAGAGTTCTCTTATATGAGAGAATGCTCCAGTATAAGTCGCAACATTTGAACGAGGAGTACGACCAATTGGTGATTGATCTATCAAAATTGCTCGTGACAAATATTCTGTACCAGAAAATGATGCACAATTAAAAACTTT
>CAIVNB010000025.1 GCA_903907175.1 uncultured bacterium | reverse complement strand
TGTCATTCTGGATTAATGGAGCTATCAGCAAAGCAAAATATAGCAGTGTTGATGACATTGATTTTGAAAAGCCACTGACTTCGTTGATTTGGATAACTTCAGTGTTGTCTATTTTTGTAACATTTGGAATTAGCTATTTCACAATCGGTAACCTTCCAAATGATCTCTGGATTATCTTATCGATAATCATTAGTGCTGGCACACTCGGTGCTGCACTGATTCCGGAGTTTACAAAACTTTTCACGAGCCCTAAGTCGATTCATGTGAAAGAAGTAGTGGTTGCATCAAAAGAGGGAGGGGCATCACTTAACATTCTCTCTGGATTAGTTGCTGGGAACTTCAGCGCTTTCTGGCAGGGAATGGTATTTTTCCTTCTTATGTTCATAGCATACTTTGCAAGTACGTTTGGCCTTTCCAGCTTCATGATTTATCCGTCCATTTTTGCATTTGGACTGGTTGCTTTTGGAATGCTTGGAATGGGGCCGGTTACAATCGCGGTTGACAGCTATGGTCCTGTGACTGATAATGCTCAATCTATCTACGAACTTTCTTTAATTGAAGAAATCCCAAATATTTCAAATGAAATAAAAAAGGATTTTGGATTTTATCCTGATTTCAAAAAATCAAAGCATTATCTCGAAGCCAACGACGGGGCAGGTAACACGTTTAAGGCAACAGCAAAACCGGTACTTATTGGTACTGCTGTTGTTGGTGCAACAACTATGATTTTCTCTTTGATTTTAGTAATCAAAAAATCATTGGGTATTGAACCTGAACAAATCCTGAACTTACTGAACCCCTACACCATCTTTGGTTTTCTCCTTGGAGGTGCGGTGATTTATTGGTTTTCAGGAGCTTCCATTCAAGCTGTAACTACGGGTGCAAGCCGAGCTGTTGCATTCATCAAGAATAATATTAACCTTGACCCGAATGCTCCAAAAAAGGCAGATACGGCTAAATCAAAAGAGGTGGTACAGATTTGTACAAAGTATGCACAGAAGGGAATGCTTAATATCTTTATTGCGGTATTTTCTTTTGCACTAGCCTTTGCATTTCTCTCATCTCCAACAGGTTTAACTGATTCGATGACTGGGGTAGAGAAATTAAATTATGCCTTACCTGTTTCGTTATTTGTTAGCTACTTGATCTCAATTGCATTTTTCGGCTTATATCAGGCTATTTTTATGGCCAATGCTGGTGGTGCTTGGGACAATGCCAAGAAAGTCATCGAAGTAGATATGAAGGAAAAGGGAACTGAACTTCATGCCGCTTCGGTTGTTGGAGACACGGTGGGTGATCCATTCAAAGATACGTCATCAGTTGCTATGAACCCAATCATTAAATTCACAACTCTGTTTGGATTGCTGGCTATGGAGATTGCACTTTCAGTGCATTTCCGACCAGTAGCTCATTACATAGGTTTTGCATTTTTTGCAATAGCCTTATACTTTGTATATCGATCGTTCTATAAAATGAGAATCAAAGATTAATTTTGATTTTTTATTAATTCTCACGGCCTTTCAACACGGAAGGCCGTTTTTTTATTTCTGTATTATTTGTTTTTGGTATATAATTTATCATAATTATGGAAATAAAAAGGGAAATACAAAAATTTTTTAAAGGAGAAGTTGAGAATAGTGAAGAAATTCTAAAAACATATTCACATGATGCTAGTCTTTTTGAAGTTAAGCCAAGATTTGTTTTATATCCAAAAGACAAAGAAGATGTAAAAAAACTTGTAAAGTGGGTTTATGAAAATAAAAATAGATACAAAGATCCAGAAAAAAATGAAGGTTGGGGAGACCTTGCTATAACAGCTAGGTGTGCGGGTACTTGTATGTCAGGTGGTGATTTAGGAGAATCTATAATTTTAGATTTTACAAGGCATATGAATAAATTGATTGGATGGAAGCAGGATCTAAAAAATTCTTCCGGCTTGACCCTTCCCGGAGTACCGGGTGGGACCCACACTGTTCAAAATTCTTTAGATTCTGCTTCTATTACTGTAGAGCCGGGAATGTACTATCGAGATTTTGAAAAAATAACGCAGGAGGTAGGTCTTATTTTGCCTTGCTATACCGCTTCAAAAAGCTTGAATGCGATGGGAGGAATGTATGGAAATAATTCTGCTGGTGAGAGGACATTGAAATATGGTAAAACAGAGGATTATATCGTAGAAGCAAAAGTAATATTCGGAGATGGTAATGAATATATAGTAAAACCACTCAGTGAACCAGAACTACAGAAAAAAATTGCTCAAAATGATTATGAGGGGAATATTTATAAAAATATTTATGAGTTAATCAAAAAAAACAAAGATGAAATAAATGAGGCAAAACCAAAAGTTAGTAAAAATTCTGCAGGATATTATATTTGGAATGTCGTAGGAAAAGATTTTTTTGATTTAAATAAACTTTTAGTTGGCTCTCAGGGGACACTTGGAATAGTTACAGAAATAACATTTCGACTTGTGCCAAATTTTAAATATTCCAAACTCGTTGCTATTTTTATGAATGACTTAGAACCATTGGGGCGATTAGTAGATGAAATACTGGGATTTAAACCAGAAACTCTAGAGACTTATGATGATAAAACAATGAAGTTGGCGGTGAGATTTTTCCCAGATTTTTTGAAAAATAAAGGTTTAATAAAAATGATAAAGTTTATGTGGAGTTTTTTGCCAGAATTAAAAATGATGATAACTGGCGGTTTCCCAAAACTTATTTTATTGGTTGAATTTGCAGGTGAAAATGACGAAGAAGTTAATCAGAAATGCATTAAACTAAAAGAGAAATTAGAAAATTTTAAATTGAAAGTTCATATCACTAAGTCAGAGGCGGAAGCTGGTAAATATTGGGATATAAGACGTGAAAGTTTTGCACTATTGCGTAAGCATGTCGCTGGTAAAAGGACTGCGCCTTTTGTGGATGATATTATCGTTCGTCCAGAATTTTTACCAAAATTTATTCCTGAATTGAATAAAATTTTCAGCCTTTATGATTTGACTTATACAATAGCAGGACATGCTGGAGATGGGAATTTCCACATAATTCCGCTTATGGATTTTAATCACCCTGATACAGCAAAAATAATTATAGAATTGTCTGATAAAGTTTATGATTTAGTCTTACGTTACCATGGTTCAATTACCGCCGAACACAATGATGGCATTATAAGAACACCATATTTAGAAAAGATGTATGGAGAGAGAATTATTTCAATTTTTCAAGAAATAAAGAATATTTTTGATCCTAAAAATATTTTTAATCCTGGCAAGAAAGTTGGTGGTACAAAAGAATATCTTATCTCGCATATTATAAAACCAGACCATCCGCACCAAGATCATAGGGTTTAAAAATTTGCAATTTTGAAAATTTAGTATATACTTTCACCTATGTTAGCTTTAACTGCGAAAATTAGGGATATAAAAGAAAACTTAGACACATTGAGAAATGCAGGGGAATTGCCAGCTGTTTTTTATGGAATGGGTAATGTTTCCACTCCAATTTCTATTTCAAAAATTGATTTCAAAAAAATTTGGCGTCAAGCTGGAGAATCTTCTACTGTTAAAGTAACCACTCCAAAGGTTGTTATTGATGTTCTTATCCACGACGTTCAAGTCGACCCTGTCACCGATGAACCAATACATGTTGATTTTCTTGTGATAGATATGAATAAAGCAATTAAAGTTGAAGTTCCACTTGAATTTTCTGGAATATCTGAAGCAGTTAAGAGTGGGTTGGGAACCCTTGTAAAGGTACTTCATGAAGTAGAAGTAGAGGCACTGCCTGCAGACCTTCCACATAATTTCGTCATTGATATTTCAAGTCTTATTGGCTTAGATGATCAAATTTTAGTTTCAAACATAATTCTTCCAAAGGGCGTAAAAATGGTTACCAAAGGAGAAGAAGTAGTAGCTTCTATTGCTGTACAGAAAGAAGAAAAAGAAGAAGTTGCACCAGTTGATTTGACTGCTATTGAAGTTGAGAAGAAAGGAAAGAAAGACGAAGAGGGAGCTGTTGAGACGACAGAATCAACCGAAGAAAAAAAATAATTTTACAAAATATGATACAATAGAGACTATGACACGGAATACAGTCATAGTTTTTTTGTTTGTAATATTAAGTTTCCTATTCTTTTCTCTTAAAGAGAAGAAGGTTATAGCAGTTGATTGTTCAATTGCTTCTTCTATTTTGAGCCAAGGAGATAAGGATTCTTGTCAAAATGAACTTTCTCAAATAGAGAGAGAATTGGCTGATTTATTAAAAAAACAAGCAGAACAACAAAAGCAAAGTGGTACCATTAAAGGAGATATCACTCTCCTAACCACTCAAATTAGTGCATTAAAAACCAAAATAAAAGCAAGATCTTTAGTGATTGCCAACCTTAAGAACTCAATAAAAGAAAAAGTGTCTACAATCACAACATTGTCAGAAAAGATTGAGCGTGAACACGAGTCTTTGGCACAATTATTACGAAATACAAATGAATTTGATAATGAAAATATAACTCATTTGGTTTTATCAAATGACACCATTTCGGATTATTATAGTGACTTAGAATCATATGATTCAATAAAAGAAGCAGTAAAAGCATCAGTAGATGAAATTAATGGTATAAAGGTTGAAACTGAAACTGAAAAGAAAAATCTAGAAGTAAAACAAAATGCAGAAACAGATGCGAAAGCAGAACTTGAAAGTGCTCAAAAAAAAGTGGCACAATCAGAGGCAGACAAAAAACAACTTTTAGTAATTAGTAAGCAAAAAGAAAGTGCTTATCAACAATTAGCCAATGAACAAAAAATAAAAGCGAATAAAATTCGTAGTGCATTATTTAGTCTTGCTGGTATTTCTCAAAAAATTGAATTTGGTACGGCACTTCAGTATGCGAATGAAGCAAAAGAAAAAATAGGGATTGATCCTGCTTTTTTGCTTGCTATTATTACAAAAGAGAGTGAACTTGGTGCTAATGTGGGGCAGTGTTATCTAACAAATCCGGAAACTGGTGCAGGTGTTGGGAAAAATACAGGAAAAGTTTTTCCAAACGTCATGAAACCTACTCGTGATGTTGGTCCTTTTCTTGAAATAACAAAAGAACTTGGATTAGATCCTTTTAAATCTATAGTATCTTGTCCTATTGTTTCAAAAACATATTGGAATAGTGGTTCTTTTGGCCCAGCTCAATTTCTTCCTTCGACATGGAAACTTTTTGCAAATCGATTACAAAATATTTTAGGACATTATCCAAATCCTTGGTCTCCCGCTGATGCTTTTATGGCTTCTTCTGTTTATTTAACAGACTTGGGAGGTGTCGGTGAGAGTACGAGTGCTCAAAGGAAGGCTGCTTGTAAATACAATGGTGGAGGAGCTGCAAGTTCAACATGTTACTACGGTCAGAGTGTTATAAGTTTAAAGAATAAGATTCAAGATGATATTGATTACTTGAATCAATATGGAGTAGCAAGATAGAAATTATAGTAATTTGCCTAATATTTATAAATATGATAAGATTTTTGAGTTATGAAAAAAGATATACATCCAAAATATGATATAAAAGCAAAAGCTACCTGTGCATGTGGAGCCGTTTTTGAAGTTGGTTCAACAATGCCTGAAATTAAAATGGAAATCTGCAGTCAGTGCCATCCTTTTTATACTGGAAATGAAAAAATAATGGATACCGCTGGACGTGTAGAACGCTTTAATAAGCGCCGAACAGCATCTCTAAAAGCTAAGAAATAGGCAACAAAGCCTCTTAAAATTTTCCATCCCTGCGCCCTTCCTCGAGTACGAGGCGGGACCCTCGGGAGTGTAAAATTTCAAGAGGCTTTGTTTTTAAAACTTATGAGCTTAAATCTCGATGAACTTAAAAAGAATCACAAAACAAGCTATTTGGCTGGTATTTTAGAGCATCTAGATGAACAAGAAAAAGAGATATTGGAAATGCTCGTAAAAGATAATTCTCTTAAGGAGATGGCGGATACTGAATTAAAATCCATCCAAGAACAAAAACAAACTACAGAAAAACAAATAGAAGATATTTTGAAAAAAGATATAGAGGAAGAGGAGATGGCCAATGAAGTTGTACTTGAAGTACGTGCTGGTGCTGGAGGAGATGAAGCATCGCTTTTTGCTTGGGAGCTTGCACATATGTATGAAAAATTTTCTGAGATACAAGGCTGGAATTGGAAAACAAACTATGAATCAAAAAGCGACTTGAATGGTTATAAAGAAGCAAGTTTTGAAATAAAAGGGAAGGATGTTTATAAAAAAATGCGATACGAGACAGGGGTGCACAGAGTGCAAAGAGTTCCAGCAACTGAGAAAAATGGACGGGTGCACACTTCTACTGCATCAGTTGCCATTTTACCAATTCGCAAAAAAGTTCTTTTTGAGATAAACCCTGCTGATTTAGAAATGGAGTATTCTCGCTCTGGTGGGAAAGGAGGACAAAACGTAAATAAAGTTGAAACAGCTGTACGATTAATTCACAAACCTACGGGTCTCGATGTCCGTTCTACAAATGAACGAAGCCAGCTTGCAAACAGGGAAAAAGCCTTAATGATACTTACGGCTAAAATTTTACAATTGAAAGAAGAAGAAGAAGCTAAGAAGTATTCAGGGGAGCGAAAAAATCAAATTGGGACAGGGGATAGGTCTGAGAAAATTCGTACTTATAATTATTCTCAAGATCGTATTACTGATCATCGTATAAAGAAATCTTGGCACAATTTGCCGAAAATAATGGAAGGTGAAATGGGAGAAATCGTTGAGTCCTTAGAATCTGGTGAAACAGGTAGTGAAGACGAAGAGTAGTTGCTACTTGACAAATCAATAAAAAAGGAGTATAATTGTAGTTAGAATGTAAATAGAAACCTTAAACCCCCCAAGAAAATGACACAATTTGTACTTTGTGTCCTGACTGCCATCTGCGCATATGCAGGGCTCAGGAAATTTACCAAGAACGGAAAAGAAATTGATTTGCCAACTGCAATCTATGCCTTTCTGGCACTCTTTTTCTTTTTATTAATGGTAACTGCAAACTTTAACATTCTTTCTGTACCTGTAACCGAAGAGAATCCCATTTTCCAATTCAATAGTATGGGAGGAGCTCTTGCAGTAGTATTTATTTTTTTATCTATTTTTGTCCTCTGTATTATCCAGGGGGTTAATAAAATAAAAAAGAAAAGAATGGTTTAAATGTATTTTCATGGATCCCGCTCGCAACTAAGTTGTATGAGCGGGATTTTATTTTATCTAAATAGATACATCTATTGTTGCTATTTCATAGATTTGTGCTATACTTGACAATGTAGTTTCTCAATAAGCTTTTTAAGTTTTAATTGTGAGTTTTGAATTTTTGACTCGCTATCGCGAGTGGCATCAACGAAACCAAGTAAGCGGTCAGAGCATCTACGTATTATAAGTAGTTTTTGCCCAGTTTTTTAAAAAACGGGAGAAGTTATAGTATGGCTACAAAGCTATATGTAGGTGGGTTACCTTACAGTACCCAAGAAGATGTTTTAAAAGAACACTTCGCACAAGCAGGTTCAGTTGCATCTGCTGTGATTATCATGGACAAAATGTCCGGTCGCTCAAAAGGTTTCGGATTCGTTGAAATGTCATCAGACGAGGAAGCACAAAATGCTATCTCAATGTTTAATGGACAAGAATTTGAAGGACGAAAGCTTACAGTAAATGAGGCTCGCCCAATGGAAGCTCGCCCTCCACGAACTGGTGGAAATGGTGGTGGCTACGGAGGAGGAAGTAATGGTGGTTACGGTGGGGGTTCCCGCGGTGGTCGCCGAGAATACTAATTCTTTAAACCTAAAAACAGCCCTGACACGAAAGTGTTTGGGCTGTTTGCGTCTAATCGTTTTTTTTGTTATATTTCTTATGTTCTTTGAGCGTGTATCCGCCAAAGGCGGATAGGGTTCAGTATGATTTTAAAATTAAATAGTTTAGTATTGAGCGTGTAGTTCAGTGGTAGAACGCTGTCCTGATAAGACAGAGGTCGATGGTCCGATTCCATCCACGCTCACAACGTTTATAAAAAAGTAACCCATGTTGCTTTTTTGGGTATTATTAAATTTCCAAAAACAATTTTCGCATATGACCTTCGGAATGGATGAGAGAGATGACTTCAGCGATAAGATCTTCTGGACTAATAACAACTAGATTTTTATGCCATTTTTCTTTATTAATAAGGGGGATAGTCTCTAGGATAAAGATTTTATCGATTGTTCCATTTTCAAGTAGGGGGTTAATACGGTTGAAAGTATTTTCTGAAAAATCATTATGAACTACAAAAAAGTTTATTTCTTTCGCACCATTGTGTTTTGCGATTTTTGCTCCCATTTCTAGAGTTCCACCTTCTTGAAGCATGTCATCAAATGCAGCAACTCTCTGGCCCAAAACATTTCCAATAATTTTTGATTTTTCTATAGAAACTTTTCTTGTATGAGGATCCCTTTCTTTGATAATAAAAGAAACATCTTTGCCCAATATTTCAGCTATTTTTTTATTTCTCTTAAATCCGCCATCATCAAGTGCCAAAACGCCATCAAATGATTTACTATTCTTTAAGGCATATTCAATTAGAATTTTCATTAAATAAACGTGGTGCACTGTTCGCAGTCTATAGTGTGTAGTGTCGTAGAAACTAGGATGTTGACTAGAATGTTGATCAAAAATTGATATTACTTCAAGCCCAGAGCTTGAAATTTCCATTGCAGTATCTTTATAAGCTGCATTTTCACCAAATCTTTTTATATGATCAGATTTTCCGTCTCTGACGAAAGGGAATACTCCAAATATTCTATTTGCTCCCTTTAGGGAACTACAAATCAACCTCAATTCTTTCATGGTGTCATATCCTGCGTGTAGGGAACTAAAGATACAGATATCTTTTCCACTTACATCACACAATCTTCGTACATCCAATTCTCCATTTGGGAATAACTTTGATTCAATTTCAAGTGGAGTTACTCCAAGCTTAGTTGCTACTCTTTTACCAAGAGATGGGTGGGAATTAGTAATAATCAAGCCGAATTCGCCAAAGCGACTTTTTTTAATAGACATCGCCCCTTTTTTAGAAGTTTTTTTCATGCCTGAATAATATATTATTCAAAAATAATTGTCAAAACTTTTATTATTTTTATTAAATGTTATACTTTTGTATATGAAAAATAGAATTTTTATTAAGGATTTAAAAGAGAATATCGGTAAAGAAGTTATTATTGCTGGATGGGTAGATGCGCGTCGTGACCAAGGTAAAATGGTATTTTTTGATATACGAGACATGACTGGTCATGTGCAATGTGTGACCTTACCAAATCATGCTGAGGCAATTGAAATGGCTAAAACTATTCGCCCCGAATGGGTTTTGAAAGTTACTGGGCAAGTTAATAAGCGTTCCGAAAAAAATATTAAAGCTGGGGTTATGAATGGTGATGTAGAACTTGAAGTTACTGCTATCGAAGTTTTAAGTAGAGCACAAGAATTACCATTTGGATCTGATGCAGAATTAAATATTGATACTTTGCTCGACTACAGACCACTCACTTTACGACGCGAGCGAGAACGAGCAATTTTTAAAGTTCAAGATGCGATACTTTATTCTTATCGAGAGTTTTTGAAAAATGAAGGATTTACAGAATTTCGTGCCCCACTTATTGTTGGTGGTGACGCAGAAGGAGGAACCGAAGTTTTTAAGTTTGAATATTTTTATAATCAAATGGCGAACTTAGCAACAAGTCCACAACTCTATAAGCAAATGATGGTAGGTGTATTTGAAAGAGTTTTTACTGTAACGAATGTTTTTAGAGCTGAAAAACATTCCACAACAAGACATTTAAATGAATATACATCACTTGATTTGGAAATGGGTTTTATTGATGGTCCCAAAGATGTTATGAAATTGGAAACTAATCTTTTGAGATATATGACAGAATATTTAAAAAATAATTGCAAAAAAGAATTTGAAACGCTTGGCGCAGAATTTCCAATCATACCTCTCGGAGAAATAATTCCATTTATAAAACTTTCTGAGGCTCAGAAATTAATTTCAAAAGAAACTGGAGTGGATTGTACTACTGAGCCAGATTTACAACCTGAACACGAACGTTGGCTTTCGGATTATGCTAAATCCGAATTTAATTCAGATTTTATCTTTATTACAAATTTCCCGAGAAAAAAGAGACCATTTTATACAATGGATGATGAGGAAGATGAAGGCACGACTAAATGCTATGACCTTTTATTTAGAGGCGTAGAACTTCTTTCTGGTAATCAAAGGGAACACAGATACGATGTGTTAGTTGAGAAAATGAAATGGAAAGGTCTTGATCCAGAAAAATTTGATTTCTATTTACAAGCCTTTAAATATGGCATACCACCTCATGGAGGACTAGCTATGGGGCTCGAGCGTTTGACTCAAAAATTCTTAGGAATAAAAAATGTAAAAGAAGCCACACTTTTCCCTCGTGATGTAAATCGTATTGATAAAAGATTATCCGAGTAAATTTATTGAAAACAAAAATGAAAACAGAAATAAAAGAATTATATAGAAATGAAAAAGAATATCTTGGGAAAGAGATTGAAGTTAATGGTTGGGTAAAAACTGTTCGTTCTTCGGGTGGAATTGGTTTTTTGGAAATTACTGATGGAAGTTTTTTCCGTAGTTTGCAATTAGTTTTTGATTCCGCTACTAATTTTGTAAGATGTGATGAAATCACGTCGAACGGATTTGAGCAAATTGAAAAATTACCTATATACACTGGAATTAGGGTTATGGGATTATTGCAAGAATCTCCTGCCAAAGGTCAACTTTTTGAATTAAAAGCGATTGAAATTTTAGAAATTGCTTTTTCAGATAGAGATTATCCTTTACAGAAAAAGGGTCATAGTTTTGAATTTTTGCGTACGATAGCGCACTTACGTCCACGCAGTAATACTTTTCAGGCAGTTTTTAGACTTCGTTCTGTTTTAAGTTTTGCTATTCATAAATTTTTTCAAGAAAAAGGTTTTGTTTATGCGCATACTCCAATTATTTCTACTTCTGACGCCGAAGGTGCTGGAGAAATGTTTAACGTTACAACTTTAGATTTAAAAAATATTAAGCAAAATGACAAAGGGGAGATTGATTATAGAGAAGATTTTTTTGGTAAAAAAGCTGGATTAACAGTCAGTGGACAATTGGAAGCAGAAGCTATGGCTCTTGCTTTTAATCGAGTTTATACTTTTGGTCCAACTTTTCGTGCTGAGAATAGTCATACTGCTCGCCATGCTTCAGAATTTTGGATGATTGAACCGGAGATTACTTTTGCAGGTCTTGAAGAAGATATGATGCTTGCAGAAGAAATGATGAAATATTTGATTAATTATGTTTTACGCGAATTGCCGGAAGAAATGGAATTTTTTAATAAATTTATAGACAATGGTTTACTTGAACGTTTGAATAAAGTTAAAGACGCGAAATTTAAACATTTAACTTATACCGAAGCAATAGAAATATTAGAAAAATCTGGTAAAAAATTTGAATATCCTGTGAAGTGGGGTATCGATCTTCAGACGGAACATGAAAGATATTTAACTGATGAATTTGTGGAAGGTCCTCTTTTTGTTACTGATTATCCTAAAGAAATCAAAGCTTTTTATATGCGTCAGAATGATGATGGTAAGACAGTCGCAGCGATGGATTTGCTTATGCCGGGAGTAGGAGAGATTATTGGTGGAAGTCAGCGTGAAGAACGGCTAGAAATGCTTGAGAAAAGAATAGCAGAATTGAAATTGCCAAAAGAAAATTATTGGTGGTATTTAGATTTACGTAAATATGGCGGGGTACGTCATGCTGGTTTTGGTTTGGGTTTTGAGAGAGCTTTAATGTATCTTTCTGGAATGCAAAATATTCGAGATATTATCCCATTTCCAAGGACTCCCAAAAATGCGGAATTTTAAATTTAATTGGGAATAAAACTCGAAAAATAATTTTTTAGCCGTTAAAAGACTGTGCTAGGTCTT
The DNA here is from genome assembly GCA_903907175.1 of uncultured bacterium. Lineage (GTDB taxonomy): Bacteria > Patescibacteriota > Minisyncoccia > Phycocordibacterales > UBA9973 > UBA9973. The sequence goes on along the minus strand of CAIVNB010000025.1, from coordinate 2,797 downwards.
TTTTTATTTGCGTACTTAAGGCTTCTACAGTTTTAAACTTTTTTGGGAAACGCAAATATCTTTCAGTGGTGACTGTAATATTTTTCCCATAAATATCCCCATTAAAATCTAGAATATGAATTTCTAAGCAATCTTTGTTTGTGAGTGAATTGATCCCATAATACATTAATCCCCGGTAAGATGTTCCATCTAAATCAACTTTGCATGAATAAAGTCCTTTGTCGAGATCCTTTGCTAAACTAATGTCCAAATTTGCAGTTCTGGCACCTGTTTTCTCACCATTATTGTTGCCTGGCAAAACTATCCCACTAATAACTTTTGTTTTATTTAATCTAGCAGCCAAAGCGACTGAGATAATCAAAAGGATAGCGCCAAGAATTTGAGTTAGAGATAAAATATTGTGGTTGAAAAGATAATCAAAAATGATAGCTGAAACTGGCCAAGCAAGTTCGCATAAAGTTGCTAAAGATGCTGGAATTTTCTTTAGACCATAATAGTAAAGATACATAGCTACGGCTCCGGAAGTGAAGACAATAATCACTAAGGTTTTCCATACGTTCGCTTCAATTGATGGTAGAGTTCCAAAATATTTTATAGCTGGAATAAGCATAATTATTACAGTGAAACCAAAGCGCAGGGCAGTAAGTAATCCATAATTTATATTCTTCAAAGAGTATTTTCCAAAAGTGGTTGAGGAACCCCATGCGAAAGCGGCGAGTAGTGAGAACAATGCGATCATTAAAGTTGTATTTCCTAAATTTACTGAAAGAGGGTCTTTAAATGTTACAAAGTATCCACCGATAAGTGCGAGTAATGCATAGATATAAAATCTAGCAGGGAAGCGTTCTCTTAGAATAATTGCCGATAGTATGATAGCAAAAATTGGTTGGAATTTTTGTAAAAGAACAACAACTGAAACATCAACAAAGCCAGTTAGAAATAATGCTTTTGTAAAAAAAGTAGTACCTAGTGCCCCTCCGAATAATGCTACCCAAAAAACTGTTGCCCATTGTTTTTTGGTGATTTTTTTTAATTCTAGTCTATAGATAAACAAAAATGGCAAAAGAATAATTAATCCCAAACCATGTTCCAGAAAAACCACCAGACTAGCAGGTACAGACGCTAAACGAGGACGCAAAAAGATCCCATCTAAACTCCACAATAATGCGGCTATTACAACAGCTGTTGCCCCAGCCAGAATTTTATTTTTCGATAACATTATTATTTATATTCCAAAATCTTCTTTCCGTTTGAGGAAGCAATTTTTACTAATTCATCAAAATTATAATATCTACATGCTTCCATAAGCATTCGAAGTTCTATCCACATATCTCCATCGATAAATGGTTCATAAAAATCACAAACATTATCAAGTCCAAGTCCTACCAAAACTCCAGCCTCAATCATTTCCGGTACATTCCCGATGGAATTATGAACAGGAGCAGTGAATTGATCAAGTTGTCTCATGGAAAGCGCAGCCGAAGGGCAGACGACAACAGCTATGCCGAGTTCAGCAAATTGTTTATAGATTTTTATTCTGTATTCTTTTGGTTGAGCAGAGACAGATATCGCATGGATAGCAACAACTCTACCTTGGTAGTTGTTGCGCTTAACGGCTTCAATTAATTTTTCACTGTCACGTTCATTTAGATTATTTTCTTGGTCAATATGAATATGGATTGGTTTGTTTAATTTCTTGGCAATTCCAAAAAGTATATCTAAATTCTTTTCATCGTCCGGGCGATCTTTTGAGGGAAGTCCTCCAGCAATATCTGCTTTTGCAGTTATCTCTTCATAAAGAATTCTTGCTTTTTCGTCTATTAGTCCTCCGAGTGGTTGAGTTATAGTAAGTAAATTAATTTTCCCTCTATACTCAACTTTTACTGCATTTACCGCATCTATCGCTTTGTGGCCTACTGCATCATAAGCATCAATAAAAGTAGAAGCATTTTTGCAACCCTGAGCTAACAACATATCCAAACCTCTTCGGATACGTTCTTTTATTTGTTCTACTGTAGAAGATTTTTTTATATCGTCACTTAAATTCCATTTTGCTTCCATTGCTAGATTACTCTTATCTAATCCTTCGCGAGTAATGTAATACGCTTTATCAAGATGAGCGTGGCAATTTACAAAACCACCATTTGCTTTAATCGTATCCAGCATTTGTGTTTTTAAATCCCAGGGTTTATTTTCCATATGTTTTTGTTAATTATTTATAAAAATTTTCTTTAACTTGTTGATAAGCTTCTCTAAAACTCATCCCTCCTTTTACAAGTCTATAGGCTTCGTCGGTAGCGTAGAGTTCCTTGGTGCATGCAGATTCTAAGTTCTGTTTCTTTGCTTCTAGGTTTTTTATCACTAAAGTCATGATTGAGATAGTATTTTCAGCTAATCTAATTCCTTTCAAATATGGTTCTTTTGTAAGTTGAAAATCTCGATTATATCCCGAAGGTAAATTTCTTATAATACTTTCAATCTGCTCTCGATAACCGTCAAATATCGATACGTTACCTCGTACAAGTTCAAGTACATCATAATTTTTTTTCTGAGGCATTATACTTGATCCAGTTTTAAATGAATCGGGCAGAGTAAAGAAATCAAATTCGCGAGTAGTAAAGAGAAGTAAATCGTTTGAAATTTTTCCAAGGTCAAACATTACGTTGGAAACAGTTTGCAAGATAATACTTTCAAACTTTCCTCGAGACATTCCACAATATATTGGATTTTCTTGGACTCGAGCAAAACCCATTTCATTGGTAGTAAATTTTCTATCAAGGCCTAGCGTGCTTTCTCC
>CAIVNB010000024.1 GCA_903907175.1 uncultured bacterium | reverse complement strand
TCGAATGAAAGCTGTATCCCGTAGATTAAAAGCTGAAAAAGGTCTAGATCTTATTGTTGTAGACTACCTCCAGCTCATGACCACTTCAAAAAATTATGACTCAATGGTAAATCAAGTTACAGAAATTTCTAGATCCTTAAAAAGCTTAGCAAAAGAGCTCGATGTTCCAGTGCTTGCACTGTCACAGCTTTCTCGTGCGGTAGAATCTCGTGGTGGTAGGCCAAGACTTTCCGATCTTCGCGACTCAGGTTCTATTGAACAAGACGCCGATGTTGTCATGTTTATACATCGTGAAGATAAAGGAAAGGATGAATCGGAAAAAACAAACATAGCTGAAATCTTAATAGAGAAACATCGAAATGGGCCAACAGGAAAGGTGGAACTTTATTTCGATGAAAAAACGACTACATTCTTGAGCTTAGAAAAAAGTAGTGTTAGTGAATTTTCTGCCACAAAAATAGCAGATGCATTAGACGAATTTTAACCATGGACACAATAGAAAAATTAACTGAAGTATTTAAAGAGTTTCCTGGAATTGGGGAAAGACAAGCAAAACGTTTTGTCTATTTTTTGATGTCAAAAAATCCTGCTTATACGGAAAATTTCTCTCTCTTAATGAAAGATCTAAAAAAAGAAATATATCAATGCAACGATTGTTTCAGATTTTTTATTAATAAAAATAAAAGTAAAATTTGCGAAATTTGTTCAAACCCAAACACAGACAGTGAAACCTTAATGGTAGTAGAAAAAGATTCTGACTTAGAAAGCGTAAGAAAAAGCAGGGTTTATCATGGAAGATATTTTGTCTTAGGCGGACTTGTGCCAATCGTTGAAAAAAATACTAAAAATATGGTCCGAATAAATGAACTCGTAGATCAAATAAAAACTCAAGCAAAATTAGGGTTAAAAGAAATTATTTTAGCATTTTCATTAAATCCTCAAGGCGACCATACTGACTTTTATGTTCGGAATCAAATTAAAGAAATGACTAAAACTCACGATATAAAAATCTCATCATTAGGTCGTGGACTTTCTACTGGCACAGAACTTGAATATTCAGATAACGATACAATCAAAAACGCACTAAAAAATAGACAATAAAAAAATTCCTGATGAAACAGGAATTTTTTTATTTGATCGAAGTTATTTTTACTTGGAAATATGGTTGACGATGTCCATTGCGTCGTAGATAGCGAGACTTTTGTTTATATTTCATAACTAAAATAGTCCTTTCGCGTCCAATTTCTGTGATTTCAGCATCAACTTTTGCTCCTTTAATATAAGGTATACCAATAGTGGTATCCTTTCCATCATCAACTAAAAGGACTTTATCAAAAGAAATTTTATCTCCTTTTTTGTATTCTCCCTTTATTTTCTCAATAGAAAGAAAGTTCCCTTCCGAGACTTTATATTGTTTTCCGCCTGTTTTTATTACTGCAAATTCCATGGAACTTATATTACAGGATATTTTGTAAAATTGCAACTAACCCAGTAGGGTTATCCCATCTATGAAAATGAAGCTTTGTATAAAGTGTTCTTTTTGTTATCCCGTAGTAGATTTTGAAAAAGCTCTTGTTCAAAACCAGAGCACGCTTTGCGTATTTCCAAAATTCACTACAGGATGTTATAATTTGAAATACATATGCAAACAAAAACAATGGAAAGGTATTTTTTCTTCAGTCTATTATTTTTAACGATTATCCTAACTTTTATCATCTTTAAACCATTTTGGATTGTGCTGGTGTTGGGAGCATCTCTGTCTATTGTCCTTTACCCTGTATACGAATGGTTTCAAAGAAGAAAACTGCCCAATTGGCTTTCTTCTTTTTTGACAGTTTTTATTTTCATAATACTTTTATGTGGACCCCTATTTGGTATTGGAATTTTGGTTTTTAATCAATCACAAAGTCTCTATCATTTAGTAGCTAGCGGAGGAAATACTGGACCATTTATGGATTCCATTGGAAATGCCATAAACAAAATTCTCCCAGAAGGAGTTACCTTTGACTTAAATCAAAAAGTCACAGATTTTGTATCCTTCTTGTCTAACAACATTGCAAATATTTTTACTGCAACCTTATCAACAATTTTCTCTTTTATTTTACTTCTTATAACTATCTTTTACCTTTTAAAAGATGGAGTAGCTTGGAGAAAAGAATTAGTAAAATTAAGTCCCCTTTCTGAAAATTACGACCAAAAAATTATTAATCGTCTTTCTCAAACAATAAATGGAGTAATCAAGGGTTCTGTTTTGATAACAATTATTCAAGGTATAGCCTTAGGAATCGGGCTCTCAATTTTTGGCGTACCGAACCCAGCACTTTGGGCTACAGTTGGAGCGATAGCATCTTTCATCCCAATCGTAGGAACAGCTATTGTGTCTGTTCCAGCAATATTTTTCCTATTCGTTACAGGAAATTTAATTGGAGCTATTGGTCTTATGGTCTGGGCTATTGTATCTGTCGGTATAATTGATAATTTAATAAGTCCACTAATCTTCAGTAGTAAGATAAAAATACCTGCTTTTATTATCCTTTTCGCTGTCTTAGGAGGACTTTCTCTCTTAGGACCTGTGGGACTTTTAATCGGACCTCTTGCTGTTAGTTTGCTTTATACTCTTATTTCAATATATAGAAATGAATTCAAACAAGATACAACTTTATAACACCTTAAGTAGACAAAAGGAAGAATTTTCACCAATCAATCCTAGAGAAGTACTCATGTATACTTGCGGTCCTACCGTATATAACTATGCTCACATTGGAAACTATCGAGCATATATTTTTGCTGATACCTTAAAAAAATTCCTGGAATATGAGGGCTTCAATGTAAAACATGTAATGAATATTACGGACATTGATGATAAGACTATTCGTGATTCTCAAAAAGAAAACAAATCTTTAAAAGAATTCACAGAATTTTACACAGAAGAATTCATGAAAGATATTAGATCCTTAAATATCTCAAACCCAACCAAATTTGCTAAAGCCACAGACTATGTAGATGACATGGTTCTTCTAATAAAGAAATTAATGGAAAAAGGCATCGCTTATAAAAGCTCTGACGGTAGCATTTACTTTGATATCAGAAAGTTTAAAAACTACGGAAAACTTTCCCATTTAGTGCTTGATGACCAAAAAGAAACTACGAGCTTAACGCCACAAAAATATAGCAGAATAAAATCTGATGAATATGATAAAGAAAATGTACAGGATTTCGCATTATGGAAAGCTTATGATGAAAAAGATGGAAATGTGTTTTGGAAAAATGAATTAGGAAAAGGTCGTCCTGGTTGGCATATAGAATGCTCAGCAATGTCCATAAAAAATCTCGGTGAACAAATAGATCTCCATACCGGCGGAGTAGATAATATATTTCCACATCATGAGAATGAAATAGCACAATCTGAAGGAGTTACAGGAAAACAATTTGTAAAATATTGGATGCACAATGAATGGGTGCTCGTCGATCAAAAGAAAATGGCAAAATCTTTTAATAACTTTTTTACTTTAAGAGATATAATAAAAAATGGAATTAACCCAGTTGCCTATAGATTTTGGCTTCTAATGGCAAACTACAGAACTAGGGTAAACTTCGTATGGGAAGCACTCGAAGGTGCAGAAATAGCCTTAAGAAGGCTTTACGGGCTTTATTCTGAGCTTGGAGAGACTGTCGGCAATGTAAATGAAGAATATAAAGATAGATTTAAAAAATACCTAGAAGATGACTTAGACACACCGAGAGCACTGACAGTACTTTGGGATTTAATAAAAGATGAGAAAATTTATCCAGCTGATAAAAAAGCAACTGTGCTTGATTTTGATAAAGTTTTAGGACTTGGTTTTAAAAATCTAAAAGAAGATATAATACCGAAAGAAATAATACGAATTTCCGAGGAACGCAAACTCGCACGTAAAAATAAAGATTTCAAAAAATCTGATGAACTTCGTGCCAAAATAAATTCATTAGGCTATGAAGTAAAAGATTCCGAGAATGGTTATAAAATAAATAAAATATAGTCTATTTTTCCCAAGGAAAATCAGGATTTCCAAAGTGCCCCCACTTTGCGGTTTCAGTAAATTTTACGTTTTCTAAATTTAACAATTTTTTTATTCCTTTGGGAGTTAAGTCATACCCTTCTATTTTAGTTTCTTTCCCATCTAGCACTGCTACGGCCATCACTGGTTCTGCTTTCCCTATTGCATATGCAAGTTTTATATATGCTTCTTTTGCCTTGCCACTTCTTACAAAATCAAGTGCGATTTTACGAGCTACATATGCACCCGAACGATCTACTTTGGTATAATCTTTACCCGAAAAAGAACCACCCCCAATTGGTATCTCTGGTCCATAATTATCTATTACTAACTTTCTACCAGAAAGTCCTGTATCAGCATCAAAACTACCAAGATTCCATTCACCTGCTGGATTGATTAAATATTCTTCAGCCTGTATTAAATTTTTAACAAATGGAAGTAGTTCTTCGTTTTTTGTATTTTGAAAACTTACAACAACTGTCTTAACAATATCCCCATCCAATGTTACCTGCGTTTTACCGTCATAAGGATATTTTTCATAAACTTTTTGACATAGATTTTTAGCAAGTTCATATTCACGTGGTAAAAAGCTTTTTGTTTCG
>CAIVNB010000023.1 GCA_903907175.1 uncultured bacterium | reverse complement strand
GAAGTGGCGTTTATGCTTTTTTCAACTTATGGTTTTCCAATAGAGCTTATTGAAGAATTGGCAAAAGAAAGAAACATAAAAGTTGATCGAGTAGGCTTTGATTACCAGATGAAAAAACATCAAGAACTTTCTAAAACATCATCAGCCGGAATGTTTAAGGGCGGACTTGTTAATCAGAGTGAAAAAACAACTAAATTACATACGGCGCATCATTTACTTCTAGCAGGGCTCCAAGCAATTGTCGGGAAAGGAGTAAAACAAAAAGGAAGCAATATTACAGAGGAACGGTTGCGCATTGATTTTATTTGCGATCATAAACTCACTGATGACGAGAAAGAGAAAGTAGAGATTTGGGTTAATGATAAAATAAAAAGAAAATTAGATGTTTTTCGCAAAGAGATGCCTCTCATTGAAGCTCAAAAATTAGGAGCAGAAATGGAATTTGGAGCAAAATATCCCGAGATTGTTTCTGTTTATATCATTTCAGATGAAAATAGTAATTTAATATCTAAAGAATTTTGTGGTGGACCACATGTTTTAAATACTGGAGAACTTGGGCATTTTAAAATACAAAAAGAAGAAGCAGTGGCTCAAGGGGTTAGACGAATAAAAGCGATACTTGAATAATTTATTTGTGATATAATTTATTGGATGAGTATTTTTGGAGGAGCAAAAAACAAAGAAGAGTTAGCGCTAGTTTTTGACATTGGTTCTTCATCAGTGGGTGGAGCTCTTTTTTTAATGAAAAAAACTGGTATTCCAGAAATAATTTATTCAATTCGTGAGCCCATAACATTGGACAATAATTTGAATTTTGAGAGATTTTTTTCTTTAACCCAAAAGACGCTTGAAGTTATTACAAATAAAATTTGTATGATGGGGCTTGGTGCACCAAAAAAAGTTTTTTGTGTACTTTCTTCTCCTTGGTATGTTTCTCAAACGAGAACTATAGTCTTTAAAAAAAATACCCCATTTATTTTTAATTCTAAATTAGCAGATAGTCTTATTGAAAAAGAGGTTAAGTTATTTGAAGAAGAAAATTCTGGGAAAGAAACAAATACCAATAATAAAGTTTTGCCGATTGAATTAAAGAACATGCAAACAATGTTAAATGGATACAGAGTAACTAAACCACTTAATCAAAAAGCCAGAGAATTAGAAATGACGGTTTTTATTTCAGTAAGTGAGGAAGAAGTTTTAGAAAAAATAAAGGAAATTATTGGTAGACATTTTTATCCACAAAATATAAGATTTTCTTCTTTTGCAATTGCATCTTTTGCTGTAGCACGTGATTTATTTATAGAGCAAGACGATTTTCTTTTGATGGACGTTGGGGGAGAGGTCACCGATATATCTATGATAAAAAAAGATGTTTTACGTTCCTCGATTTCTTTTTCTTTGGGTAGTAATTTCTTGATAAGGGGGGTTGCATCACTGCTTGATTGTTCACTCAGTGAGGCTGTTTCTTATATATCTCTTTATAAAGATGGGCATATGTCAGATTCTGCTCTTTCAAAAATTGAACCAGTTATAAATAAATTGAAAAAAGAATGGCTAGCCCGATTCCAAGAGTCTTTAGTAGATCTTTCAAATGATATTTCGATTCCATCCACGATTTTTTTGACGATAGACCAAGATTTGGCAGGTTTCTTTACAGAAACAATAAAATCTGAACAATTTAATCAATATACTTTAACGGAATCTAAATTCAAAGTGGTGTTCTTGGGGGTAGAGGCTCTTAGCGATACAGTATTGTTTAAAAACAATATAATTCGTGACTCGTTCTTGGCAGTTGAAGCTATTTATATTAATCGTTTTATCCGTTAAAATAAAATGCCAAAAAATATTATTCAAGATATAGTAAAAACCAAAAAAACAAAAGATATAGAAGAAAATTCAAAAAGAATTTTTTATTCTAATACCAAAAATGAAATACCACCATCTTCTAATTCAATTAATAGTGAACAAAAGAGAGGTACATCTCATAATGTCCTCTGGTTTGTTGCTTTAATTTCCATTGTTTTTCTTTTTTTTGCCATATCTTTTTTATTTTCTAATGCTACGATAACAATTAGTACTAAAACAAAAGATTTTACTTTAGATAAAACTTTTACCGCTGTTCCAAAAATAAGTACGACAGATAGTTTGACTTATGATTTAGTAGTTTTATCAGGTGAGGAATCACGAGTAGTTACGGGAGGGGAAGAAAAAGATTGGGAAGTTCCTGCAACAGGATCAGTATTGATATATAATGCGTTTAGTTCTTCGTCTCAGCCTCTTGCGATAAATACGAGGCTAGAGGGTTCAAACGGTAAAATTTATAAAACTAAATCAAAGATAACTGTTCCTGGCATATCAAAAAATGGTATTCCAGGAAAAGTAGGAGTAGATATTTATGGAGAAAAGGTAGGAAGTGAATTTAATAGTGCTCCTCTTGATTTTAAGATACTTGGATTTAAGGGAACACCAAAATATTCAAAAATTTATGCAAGATCTGTTGGAGAGATCACCGGTGGGCTTTTAGGGAAATCAAGTCAACTTAGCGATTCTGAAAAAGAAAAGACAATAAAAGAATTAAGCGATTCTCTTTCTACAAAATTGCTTCAAAAAGTAAAAAATCAAATACCAACCGATTTTGTTTTATTAAGTAACGCAACATTTTTAAATATTGATGAGAGCAATGTTGCTCCTACGGATGTTCCTGGTAATTTTAAAGTGAGTATTAAAGGAACTTTTTATGGGATTATTTTTAATAAAGAAAAATTAACCAAAGAAATAATTAATACAAGTTTAGAAAAAACTGATGATCAAAATGTTCTTGTGTCAAATTTAGAAAGTCTATCAATATCTTCATTTGATAAAAATCTTATTACCTTACCTGAGTCTGAAATGAAAGATATTACTTTTAATTTATCTGGAACTGTAAAAATCGTCTGGAAAGTTGATGGAGAAAAATTAGTGTCAGATTTATTGGGTAAAAATAAAAAAGATTTTAATCAGGTGTTATCTCAGTACCCTAATATTGATTCTGCTCAATTGACGATAAAACCTGTATGGGAAAATTCTTTCCCAAGTAAAAGTAAAGATATAAAAATCGTTATTAATTATCCGCAATAATTTATTTTTTACCGATTACGATTCTTACGTCGAACTCGATTTTATTAGGATCATCGGCGATCATTTTTGTTGCTACTTTTGGATAAGATTTAGCAATTGCTTCTTGTACAAATGGCAAATATTCCTTTTTACTTTCTTTAATAAAAATTGTCGTTGAGGCGTATGGTTGTTTTTCATTTCCAGTAAATGCCATAGAAAAACCTGAATCAAATAATGCTTGAGCTAGCGTAGAAGCTATCCCTTTCTTGGTTGTACTGTTAAATATACCTATTGTTACTGCTTGTTTGTTAAGCTCTGGAGTTGGAATGCTGACTGGCTGTGCTGGAGGTGTTGTATTTTCGGTATTGATAATAGAATTATCTGGGGTAGGTTCATTTTGAGGTAAAGTTGACTCTACTTGGGGTGTTTCGATGGTTTGATCTTCTGTAACATTTGTTAATGGTAAATTTAATTTTTTTGCTACAGATTTATATCTTTCTATATCAAAAGATGGAGTATTCACTTTTTCATCTGATAAAAACATCTTGTTTATATTTTTTACAATAAAATTTGTGGAATTTATAAATAAAAATATAACTATTATAAAAAATACAAAAATTGTACCCAAGTAGATAAAATCAGCTAAAGTCATTTTTTTTAATATTTTTTTTATACTTGTTTTTTCTTTATTCATAATTTTATTGGATTACTTTTGTGTACAGCGTCGCATTAAAAGATACATTGGATAGACCAGACCATCCAAGTTTATCTTGGGATGAAATACTAAATCCTTTTATTGTTGTAAAATAAGGGAGTTTTTCGAATTCTTTTAGATAGCTTGAGAATGTAGACAGATTAGTTTGAAAATTATTTGAATATGAAATGGTTTCAATAGGGAAGATGGCAGAAATCGTAGAAGGTACTGGTGTTTCAAAACGATAAACTTGGGTTAGATTATTTTTAGTTGCTAAGTTATCGAGAGTGTTTATAAATTCTAAAATATTATCTGATGGAGTGAATGCTCCTTCTATCTTGGTGTCGTTGGTACCAATAATTTTTATATCTTGTTTTAATGTTTTCAAAAATTCGATTCTTTCAGCAAGTTCCTTCGCAAGACGGTGGTTGAGAGCTGTGGAATCTGAAATTTTACTTATTTCTTTCGAGATAAGCAAAGAAGCAGTTACGGTTATAAATATTACAACGAGAGAAATAATCACGTTACGCCCTAAGAATAGTAGAAGATTTTTTGTTGTAAACATAATTTATTTATTATATAACATACTCGGATCTTTTAAACGGAATGAAATAGAAAATGGTATATCTCCTTTTTGTTGTAAGTTAGTAATAGGAAGTTCGACCGCAGTTAGATAGGTAGATTCTTGAAGTGTTTTTTTAAATTGATTTAGTGTATCACGATCTTTTGCTGTACCGGATATTGACATTGTGTCATTTATGGATACTACAGATAAATTTGATATCAATATACCAGTAATAATATGTGAATTAATATCATCAAGCAAAATACTCCAGGTTGGTGTGTTGGATATAATTGTTTGAGAAGCAGAAATTATAGAATCAACATTTTTTACCCAAGTTTCCTTTTGAATCATGTCTGGTGGTATAGATGGAGTAGGTATGTTTGCTGTGATATTAGTTGCTTGTGAAAGGAAAAAAATAAAGAGGTATGATGCAAGAAAACTAAATAGAAAGAATAAAGATACTCCTATTGTCATATTACGTACAAGCCTAATGAATGTAGTCGTTTTTTGATATTCATAAGCTTTTACGGTCCCAATGGATAGTAAACTTATACGATTGTCTTGTCCTTTTGGAATTTTTCCACGGATAGTTGCGCCCATAACCACGAGCAATTTTGATTGTATTTCTGGAGCAGTGTCCTTTAATCCAGGATATTTTGTATATTCATCTCGAATTGTAGTTTCGCTTAATGGAGATTCGATGACAGATATTTTCTTTTCAGATTCGAATGAAGTTTTTATGTATTTGGCTTCATTTATTAAATATTCATCATTTTTTATAAAAGTTGCTGGTATAGTACGAGAGAAACGCAATACACCGTCTTTTAAAATAAACACAGTGGCTCCGTCTGCATTCTTTTTAGTAAATAATGTTGCTTGACCAAGTTTTATTTTAGCTGAGCGTGCAATACTAGCGATATGTGTTTCAAGTGCAAGTACTTTTATGCCAGCATAATTCAAAGCTTCAATATAACTATTAGCAACAGTTTTTGGAATTGTAGATATCAAAACTTCGTTGATGACATGAGAATCACCAGCATTCTCCCATCCGACATATACATCGTCTTTTTTAACAGGAAGTTGGAAGTCGATAGTAAGATTTATTGCATCTACTAATTGTGAATCGTTTACAGTTTTTGGGAAGGGGAAAATACGTGAATAGACTTTGTCTTCAGGAATAGAAACGAT
>CAIVNB010000022.1 GCA_903907175.1 uncultured bacterium | reverse complement strand
GGCCTATAATAGGCTATTATCTATCGAGTTTAGAGGTTTCAAAGAAAAAATTGCGAGAAAGAATAAACAACCAAATAAGAGCTCAAGAACTACGAGTTATTGATAGCGAAAATCAAAATCTTGGAGTTTTAAGTATTAAGGAAGCACTCGAACTTGCACAAAGCAGAGGGTTGGATCTTATTGAAATATCACCAAATGCAAATCCCCCAGTCGGGAAGATTATGGATTTTGGAAAGTATCAATACGAAGCAAGTAAGAAATTAAAAAAGGCGAAAGCTGGTGCTAAACCCACAGAAACAAAATCAATTCAGATAAAAATAGGTACTGGAGATCACGACTTAGAGCTCAAGGCAAAAACAACTTCCAAATGGTTAAAGGAAGGCCATAGAATAAAAATCGAATTGTTTCTTTCTGGAAGAGCAAAGTATATGGATGAAAAATTTTTGCGAGAACGTTTAGATAGAGTATTACATTTAATAACTGAAGATTATAAAATATCAGATTCATATAAAAAAGGTCCAAAAGGTTTATTTATTACAATAGAAAAAGCAAAATAACTACGGGCTTAACGCCACAAAAATTTATGAAAGGAATGAAAACAAACAAATCTTATTCAAAAAGATTAAAGATAACAAAAAATGGAAAAGTAATTGGCAGAAAGCCAGGTTTTAACCATTTCAATGCAAAACAATCACGAGGCACACAGTTGGCTGGTCGCAAAGGTAGTGCTTTCGAAATAAAGAACAAGCCAAAAAGTCACTTGTTGCCTTTTTCATAATTAAAAGTAACTTAGAAATATCATGACAAGAGTAAAAAAGGGAGTACATGCGTTAAAGAGAAGAAGAAGCGTTTTAAAACAAACCAAAGGAATGCGACATGGTCGCAGTACTAAAGAGCGTCAAGCAAAAGAGGCCCTAGTTCATGCAGGAAATTATTCTTTCGCTCACCGAAAAGATAAAAAGTCTCACAACCGAAAGCTTTGGAATATAAAGATCAATGCTGGAAGTCGTGAACTTGGAATGTCTTATTCAAAACTAATCGGAGTTCTAAAGAAAAATAAAATTGAACTTGATAGAAAGATATTAGCAGACCTAGCAGAAAACAATCCAAAAACTTTCGCCAGAGTCCTCGCAAGCTTAAAATAATAACAAATAAAAAATCCTCCATATGGAGGATTTTTTATTTGTTATTATTGTGGAAAAATATCAGTGAGTTCGCTAGAATAATAAAACTCATATCCTAAATCCCCAAAAGTATAATCTTTACCACCAACATTTATCGTGGCCCCGCCCGCGCGAGCATCAGCTTTTGGAATAGATCGATTAAAACCAAGATTGTACAGTGTTGTAATTACTTCAGGTCGATTACTAATATCGTACCCAGCTTTTTGCCATTGAGCTATCGCCTGCCTCATAAAAAGCCCAACATATAAATAAGAATAATATGGATCTTTTACATCGGTAATTCGATTCATTATTTCTGAATCAACATTTGCGCCAACTGGATAGTCAGTTACATGTTCCATTTCGGGACCAAGATAAAAAACTGAATTAGAGTCTTTCAAATGTGCATCAATCAAACTCACTGTCTGAGGCTTTAAACCAGCTATCCCAAAAGAAAACTTAGAAAGTGTCGCCAGAACTTTCATTGGTTCAAAATAATTTTTAAACGATTCTCGTCGATTAGAAAAAAATCTTAATTGCTCCCCCATCACACCACCCAATATGAGCCGTGGAGAAATCCCCGCATCATTCGCTGCCTTATTTATAACAACTTGGTCACGAGCAAAAACTTCTTTGAGTAATTTCCATTCGCTTGTATCTTTCCAACTAGGCACTACTTCGTTCGTATTGATTGTGTTTAAATTTAAATTTTCATTTACGTTAAAATATGAATTTCTCTCAGAGACAGATCCTTTAACATTCAACCAACCAAATTGCATCGCAAAAAAAACGGCCACAAAAACAAAGCCAATAAACGCAAAACAATATATTAATATTTTAAAAAAAACCTTATAGTTTATTTTCATTATTTAACTAGATAGATTAAAGAGTCTTTTTTTCGTTTGCCTTCATTCTTCTGACAACAGCAATGACGTCTGCAACTAATTTCTTTGGATCTTTACCCATAACAATTTTATCATTAGGCCTATGGGATTTCTCTAAAATTCCCTGCAACTCTTTACCCATATCCCATGGACCATCAAAAATACCTATAGCTTTCCCGTCTTCAAAAGCAACAGCAAATTCATGTATCGTTCCAATACGTCCACAACCACAAATAACAGCATCAACAGAACGAGTAAGCAATAAATCCCTTCCAGGATACCCGAAGCCTGTATAGATTATCAAATCCATATAATCAAGTGGTAATTTATAAACTTCTGCGTGCTCTTTCTCTGTTGAAGCAGGAGAAAAACCGATTGATAATCCGCCAATTTCTTTTGCTCCCATTGCAGACCACATTGGAAAGCCTGTCGTTGCTCCTGTCACAAGTATCGCACCTTGTCTTACAATCTCTCGCCCTAGTTCCTTCGCAAGATCTAACGCCCCAAGGCCACAATGCCCTGTTTCAGCTGCTCCTGACACGCAAATTTTTATTTGCTCATGACCATGTTTTTCGTAAGGATTTTTTGAAGATAGTATGTCCATCCCGTTAGAAGTAGGAAATCTTTAGATTTCCGAAAATTATTTTTATTAAAACGACTATAAAACTTAATCAGTATAACACTTTAAATTACTTTAACAAACTAAATAACTTCTAACGGGATCCATCGTCTTTTTCTAACAAAAAAATGAAACACTTTCTCCCCTCTCTGGATTGTATGCATCAATACCCAAATTGTCTCTCAATTTTTGTACAAGGAATAAAGAAGATTTTGGTTCACCCATTACCACAAAAACTTTTTTAATCGAATCACTAGTATTTTCAACAAAATCAATTAATCCGTCAGAATCTTTATGCCCCGAATATCCGGTTATTGTAACAACATGTGAACGTACAATTACATCTTCTCCTGTTATGTGCACAGTTTTAACTCCTTCTTGTATTAAACGTCCAGGTGTCCCAACTGCCTGATATCCAGTCAAGAGAAGTGTATTATTGGGATCAGGTAAGTAATGCCTTTCATGATGAACAATTCTACCACCCGAAGACATACCAGAACCAGCTATCACAACTTTGGGGTTAGCCACATTGCCAATCATTTTTGATTCTTCTGATCTTAATGTTTCATGTAGCCCTGGAAAATCAAAAATATGTTTTTCGTGAACCATAGCTTTTTGAGCCGATTCATTAAAATAACTCTTAAATTGTTTAAAAATTTCAGTCAAACGAATCGCAAGCGGTGAATCAAGGAAAATTGGCATCACGGGAATACGATTATTTTCTACCAATTCATTTAATTCAAAAAGGAGTTCTTGTGATCTTTCAAGAGAAAAAGTTGGAATTATTAATGTCCCTTTTCTTTTATAATTATCTTCAATCGCTCTTTCTAGATTTTTTCTACGATCATCTCTTGATTCATGATTTCTGTCCCCATAAGTACTCTCCATCACTAAATAATCAATGTCATTTACAATTTCAGTATCAGGAAGCAGCATTGATGGGCTATTTCCTAGATCCCCAGTAAAAAGAATCTTCTTTTTTTCCAAAACAAATTGGACCATTGCTGACCCTAAAATATGTCCGGCATTCAAAAAAGAAACTTCTAAATTTTCACTTATCTTCAAAGTCTCGTGGTAGTTGTACCCCTGCCATAGAGACAAAGCTAATTTTATATTTTCTGGAGAATACATATCTCTCAAATCATAATCCCTATTTTTTGAAAGTATTCCAGCTGTATCTTCAAGCATTGGCAACGCAAGAGCCTTGGTAGGTAATGTAGAATAAATCTTTCCACGGAATCCTTCACTAATTAATTTTGGCACCCTTCCCAAGTGATCTACATGAGCATGAGTAATAAAAAGAATATCTATTTCTTTAGGATTGTAAGGAAAAGAATCCCAATTGATATCATCTGCTAATTTTGTCCCCTGAGTAAGTCCACAATCAACTAATATTTTTTTACCATCTGCTTCTAATAAAAAATTAGCTCCTGTTACTGAGCCAGTTCCTCCACAAAATGTTATCTTAACTAGACTTGCCATAGTCTAATTATATCTCAATTTTCTTTTTTATCATAATTCTTTTTAAGAAATAAATTATGGAAAATCCTCCTCCAGCTAAATCAAATAACAAATCCGATAATGTGTCAAAAAGATTAAAAGTATTTCCTGCAATATAATTATTAAAAATTACTTCAAATAATTCCCAAGCAAAACCAATAATAAATATTAACAAAAAAATCTTTAAAATATCCTTAACGAAAAAATCTTTAGTATAAAAAATCCAGAATATCAAAAGCCCAATCCAAAAACCTCCCAAGAAATGCATAAACATATCAAAATACCAAATACTAAAATACCAATAAAACCTTGCTGCAATAAAATCAAAAGAAAATATTGCAATAGTAGCAAATGCAATACGTTTTGAAAGTTTTTTTCTATCCAAGATATTGGTAATTTCCATCCCATTAGAAATTTAAATTAATAATCTTTTGTCTTTAATCCCGTTTTCTTTGAATTTCTAACGGGACAAGTAAATTTCATTATATCATCTAGAAAATAAAAAATCTCCGCATATTGCGGAGAACTTTTTTAGGACTATTTCCAATATATTACCGTAGCTTAACGCTAGGTGGGTGCTAGACTTATGTGACCAAGGTCACGTAAGATCGAAGCTCCCAAAAATTATTGTTCTAGGTAATAATTGGAAATAACCCTACTAAAAGTTTAACTTATCTATAAATTTTTGCAACAAAAATTTTCAAAAAAACACAAAATCTGAACAAAAACAAGTTTGACTTTTCTACTCATCTACTCCAAAACGCTTGTAGGTAAAAACTGGAGAATTTCCAAACCAATGCTTAATTTCATGTTCAGCTTCTTCTGGAGTTTCTGAGCAATGAACGACATTCATTACTGCTCTTTTTTCTTTATTAGCAAGCGCTGGAGAATCGATAGAAAAATCTCCACGAATCGTACCCGCGAGAGCTTTATAAGGCATTGTTTCCCCTGCAACTTTTCGAACAACGTCCACTGCATGCACTCCTTGTACTATCATTTTGACAACTGGTGCACTCATCATAAAATCAATAACCCATTTACGAACTTCAGGGCCAATCTTTGAAGTATCGTCTGTGCCAAAGTCTGTAAATAAATCATAACCATACTTTTCGTAAGTAGTTTTTGTTTTTTCACCTAAACGGGTTACCCACTCTTCATTTTTGGGATAGTGATTATCCATTTGCTCATATAATGGCTGGCTCATTTCAAGGGCAACTATTTTCAAACCACGTTGCTCAAAACGTTTAATAATCTCCCCTATCAATCCTTTTCGGACGCCATCTGGCTTTATCATCACATATGTTTGTTCTTCTTTTGGATGTTTCATACTCTTAAAAATTAAATTTATAATATAAGCATATTATCAGAGTTCACTTAAAATTCCAAATTAAAAATGATTGTGTAACTAGGAGATTATTTTTTTTATAAAGAAATAATCTCCTAGTTGTAATTGGTTACAATGTCTTCAACATAATATGTCTCACGATTTCTAAAAAGCCATGTAACATGCCCGTTGATTGAAATCCAAATTTCACAACAGCCAATTCCATGATCATTTTTTTTGTAACCTTCCCTAGCAAGTTGTTCTAAAGAACAAAACTTACCTTTTTCAATTTTTTCTTCCATAAATGCCTCCCTCTAAATTTAAAGAAGATTTTATATTCCACAATATATTATATCACAATAAAATTACTTAAATTTTTTAAACAATTATTGCCTTTCGTATTTTGCCATTATCTCCCCTTCAATTTCATCACGGTCACGGCCATATTTCAAATATGAAAGCTGTTTTAGATTTTCAACTAAATCTACATTGCCTTTTTCTGGCGCAAGTGTGTAAAGATTAAATGGTTTCGTAGGTTGCCCGTTCACAAGCATACTCACATAAGCATTAAAATTATCGAGTTTCATAATGTCTGCGGATTTAAATGTAGGCTGAAATCTTTTTTCCAAGAAATCTGCATCCTCGGAACTCACCCGAAATACGGCCATTGAACCAACGTTTCCAAAAACAGCATTCTTTATCCCCTCCTCCAATTGGGAGATATACTGATGGGCAATATTAAGAGATAATCTATATTTTCTTGCCTCAGACAATATTGAAGAAATAGAATCTGTAGTAACATTTTGGAACTCATCAATATAAAGGTAAAAATCATTCATCTTTTGTCCAAACATATCTACTCTGGAAAGTGCTGCCATTTGAATCTTACCTACGAGCACAAGTCCAATCAAATTTGCATTCATTTCTCCTAATCGTCCTTTAGAAAGATTCACTAAAAGAATTTTTTTATTATCCATAATTTCACGGAAATTAAATACCGATTTTTCTTGAAGCACTACCGGACGCATAATGTCATTTGAAATAAAGTTATCAAACTTAGATGTGATGTATGGAACGAAGTTTGCTAACGATTGGTCCCCCGTTGTTTGTTCCGCCGCAATCCAAAACTGTTTAATTATTGGATTTTTACATTTTGCCAATTTCATATCACGAAATTCTTTATCAGCCAAGACTCTTGAGATTTCAAGCAAAGTACAACCAGACTCAGGATCTTCCATTATTAAGAAAGCACTATTTTTAAAATATTGTTCAAACATTGGTCCTCCAGAAGTTTTCATATCAAATAGTTTATTGAAAATTCCCATAAGTTCATTTACCACGAAAGTCTTCTGCTCTGGATATTTTGGATCAAACTCGAGCATGTTGAGCCCCATAGGTCTTGCCGTATATGCGGGATCAAAATAAATTACATCATCAATTCGTTCTTTTGGTATACGAGAAAGTATGGTCTGTATGTCAGTGCCATGCGGATCGATATAACAACAGCCATCTCCATTTTTTATATCTTGGGTAATCATATTGAGCATGATGTTTGTCTTACCAGTACCCGTCTGCCCTATTACGTACATATGACGAACCCTGTCTTCACGGGCCATTCGTATTTCAGTCTCTCTGCCACGATAGTCATTTATGCCAAGCAGTATTCCATCCTTCTCCATTTCAATCGGAGCAGGAGCAATGCCTGATTTTGCTTCTTTAAGTTGAGCTTGCCCTAAAATTCCAACTGGGAAATGGAACACGGAAGACAATTCTTTTAAGTTCATCGGCAAAATTTTATTAGGAGAAAAAGTCCTAT
>CAIVNB010000021.1 GCA_903907175.1 uncultured bacterium | reverse complement strand
TCCGACATATACATCGTCTTTTTTAACAGGAAGTTGGAAGTCGATAGTAAGATTTATTGCATCTACTAATTGTGAATCGTTTACAGTTTTTGGGAAGGGGAAAATACGTGAATAGACTTTGTCTTCAGGAATAGAAACGATAGCATAATTTGAACTAAGTTTCGCCTTGGTCCAAATGTTCTTAAGTTTTTTACCTAATATTTCTTTGTTTAGGACGACTCCTTCTTGAATTATGTTTGGGGCAATTGGTTCTTCAATAAGAACAAGTTCATTCTCTGGAAGGTCTGTTTCTTTGGGATTTATTTTGCTAAGAAATCTTTTTTTAGGACGAAAATAAGCAACACGTATAACCTTATCGTTAATTTCAATTCCAGCGATATCTTTTTCTTTTGTAAGAAGATTAAGGATATTCATGATAATTTATAGAATTTCCAAACACACTTAATTATAACAGATTGATTATTTTTATGCTATACTTTTAAGGTATAAATGCTGGTATTATTTTTTTTAATATAGTTTCGCTAAATTAATGTTTAAATATTTTAAAAAAGTTAATAAATATCTATATTTTTTATTTGGAGTAGTCATTATTTTTTCTATTGGGGTTGTATATACATCAAAAGTTGGGAAAAACGAGAGAAAAGAGATAGAAAATAATATGTTTACATTAACTCAGGATTTCGTTCAAGCGATTGATGTGCAAAAATTTAGGAATATACAACAAAATCCATCTGACAAAGAAAGCCTAGATTATAAATCAATCAGAGAGAAACTCCTCGAACTAGGAAGGCTTAATAAAAATTTTGGTATAAGGTGGATTTATACAATGATTCCAAGAGATGGACAGATTGTATTTTCTGTAGATTCAATACCTCTCGATTCGCCAGACTATAGTGATCCAGGCGATACGTATATCGATGCTAGCCCTGATTTTATAGAATCCTTTAATCTTGCATTAACAAAAGGTGTATCGTCAATGACGAAGCCATATAAAGATCAATGGGGATATTTTTTTTCAATAACTGTTCCTATTATAGATAAGAATAATGGTGAGATAGTGGGAGTGCTTGCCACGGATATGGATTACCAGTTATTCTTTTTGGATAAAATAAATAACGCAAAAAGATTACCAATTATTATTACGATTTCTTCAGAAATAATATTTTCTGGTTTGTTTTTTTATATTCTTTTTTTACTAAAAAGTAAGAAAAAAATATTGAGATTGGCAGACAATTTAAATGAAGATAAAAAGAATTTAGAAAAAGACGATTTACTAATGAAATCTGTTATCTCTTCGATAGGGGAAGGACTTATTATTTTAGATAATAAATATGCAGTAAAGTTGATAAACCCTAAGGCATTAGAATTTTTAATGTATAATGGGATGAATATTTTAGGTAAAGATATTCATGATATTGTAAAAATTACAAAGAAGAAAAAAGAGATTTCATTAGATGATTTTATAACGAAAGATTTTTTTGTTACTAAAAAAACTATTACGACAACTATTGATGATGATATATGTATTTCAACTGATAGACAAAAAAATCCTTTGGCTGTGACATTTACTGTTTCCCCGCTTGTTTTAAAAGATGATTCAAATAAAAATAATTTTATTATTGTTATACACAATGCAAATAAAGAAATTGAATTAGATAAAGTAAAATCAGGTTTTATTTCAATAGCATCACACCAGCTTCGGGCGCCTCTTACGTCTATCCGTTGGTATTCAGAGATGCTTTTGGCTGGAAGCAAGGGGAAACTCAATGAAGATCAAACTGATATTATAAAAGAAATAAGTGAAGGGGTTGTTCGTCTCTATAAAACAATAAATACATTGCTTGATATTTCTCGCTTAGAAGGTGACGTGGTCGGAAAAGATAAAAAACCGATAGATCTTACAGAAATAACCGCACAAGTAATAAAAGAACTTTCTCCTAGCATTGTTGAAAAAAAGCTTGTTTATTTTTCCTTTTCGGCACAAACAGACACTATTGTAGTTAATCTCGACGAAACATTATTGAGACAAGTTATACTAAATCTCTTTGTGAACGCTATCCTTTATACAAATGAAAAAGGTACCATCGAAGGACGCTGGATGATTGATAAAGAGAATAATGTTGTAATTTATTCTGTGCGAGACAATGGTATTGGTATTCCAAAATCTGAACAGGACAAAGTATTCACTAAGTTTTTCCGGGCAGGAAATGCAAAATCAAAAGTCCCAGATGGAACGGGACTTGGACTTTCCCTTATCAAAGACATTGTAACTTCTTGGGAAGGCAAGATTTGGTTTGAGACAGAAGAAGGGAAAGGAACGACATTTTTCTTTACCATACCAATAGCATAGATTAAGTTTGATAACTTTTTTATTAATGTTAATATTATGATATATGAGTGAGTCCCCAAAAAAAGTTTTAATAGTAGAAGACGATCTACATATTTCAAAAGTTTACCAAATTCAGCTCGCAAAAGAGGGTTTTTCTATTGCGCTTGCATTTGACGGAGAAGAGGCAGTTAAAGTGATGGAAAAAGAAAATCCCGATTTAATAATTCTTGACCTTATGCTTCCCAAAAAAGATGGTTTTTGGGTACTTGAGGAGGCTCGAAAAAAAGCAAAATTTTCTAAAATTCCAATTTTAGTTATTTCTAATCTTGGACAAAACAACGATCAAAAAAGAGCAATGGAGCTTGGGGCGACAGAGTATTTAGTAAAAATCGACCACTCAATCCAAGAACTTATTGATAAAATAATTTCTTATTTAAAAAAATAATTTAATGAATTTATGGATAAAAAAAGCAAAGTAATTGTTGTTGAAGATGATGAACTTCTTTTAAAAGTTTACAAGCACAAACTTGAATCAGAGGGGATTGATACTATCATCTCTACGGACGGAGAAGATGCAGTTTCAAAAGTTTTTTCAGAGAAACCGGATTTGATAGTTCTTGACCTTATGCTTCCCAAAAAAGATGGTTTTTGGGTTATCCTCAAGATAAGAGAAAATCAGGAGTTTGCCAATACGCCTATCATTGTCATATCTAATCGTTTTGAACCTGTAGACAAAGAGCGCGCCTTTGCACTTGGAGCAAATGGTTTTTTAGTTAAAGTAAACATAACAATTGAAGAAGTTGTCGAAAAAGTTAAAGAATATCTTAAAAAATAAAAATGCATTTTATTCTTTTTAATTTAAATATTATTGTTTTAGTAATTTGGGTCGCCTTTTTGGCTTTTATTGCTTTTCGTTTTTTTTGCGGAGCTTGGGCAAGTTCACAAAATAAATTTTTATCCAAAGTTTCCTTATGGGTTAAAGATATTTCTTTTAAAAAACTTATTGTAATAACTTTTGGACTAAATATTTTTTATGGTCTTTTTGTTAGTTGGGGACAATATTATGTATGGGCTAATTCAAGTAGTGATTTTCTTCGAGCCTTGGTTAATTTACCTTTACCGAAAGAAACACCCATGCAGTATTTTGAATGGATAAGGCCTTTATTTGAAAATCATTTAGGATATTTTCTATACTATAGTTTTGGGCGTTTTTGGCTTTATATCTTAATTTCATTTTTAATTTCTGGTGCATTGTACTATTTATTTAAACTTTGGGAATCACATTATGGTAATTTTACTGAAAATGGTCCCGAATTGTTGTTAGTTTTAATGTTAATTTCTGGTTGGCCTAGTATTCTTATCCTTATTCCACTTGGGTTTATTTTTTCTATTCTTTTATCTGCTGTTTCTTATGCTATGGGTAAAAAAGTAATAAAAATAGAACCAGCATTTATTATTGCGACGTTCATAACTCTTATTTTTGGTAGGATAATACTTGGATTTTTATAAAATCGACAATCCACAGTTGTTGTTGGCTGCTTTATTGTTGTTTGTGTGATATAATGAACATATAGTTTTTATTAAAATTAAAAGTCGTTAACATTTATTATTTAAGTTATTTATAAGTTTATGAAAAGAAATAAAAAAAGTGGATTTACCTTGCTGGAACTTCTAATAGTTATAGCCATAATAGCTATTCTATCAGTGGCTCTTGTAATAGTTCTTAATCCAGCCGAGACCCTAAAAAAGTCTAGAGATGCTCAGCGTATTTCAGATTTGAGTACATTAAAAACAGCAATAGGGCTTTATTTAACAAGCACAGCATCTCCGCAATTAGATGGAACAACAGGTACAGCGAATGCTGCCTGCAAAGCCACTGTTACAACTGGTTCAGGTGGAACTCTTGCAACAGTTGCATGGACTACTTCTGGTAAAATCTGGTATTCTCTCCCTACCTCAAGTAAACCAATTGCGAATATTACTCTTGACGGCGGCACAGGTGGTACATTACCTACTGTTACTCAGTCAGCAACTGTTGCAGCGGCAACACAGACGGATGGTACCGGTTGGATTCCTGTAAATTTTAGTGGTTTGACTGGAGGGTCCCCTATATCAAATCTTCCTCTTGACCCAACAAACACTGCGGCTACCACTACAGTTGCAAGTACTGATTTAGTATATCGTTATGCTTGTTCTCAAGTTCCTCTTGCTTTTGAAATTGATGCTCAATTAGAAAGTACTGCCTACACTTCAACGGATGACAAAAGAGCAAGTGATGGTGGGAACGCCCCCCATTACTATGAAGTTGGTACTAACTTGAACATTCTTGGCGTAATAGCTACTGGAACGCCAAGTGATAATCTTAATTATTAATTTCTATTTATAAAACACCCCACATATCTGTGGGGTGTTTTATTTTAGAGTTTTTTATTAAAAAAATATTTGCTACGTTTTTTAGTATAAGATATAATATAAAGATAAACTGATGCATATATCTGAAGAAAAGTTAAAGTCAATTTTAGTTCAATCAGGTCTTATTAGCTCTGATGGTTTTGATTTAGCTCTTGAAGAATCAAAAAGAAATGGACAAACCGTTACCAATGTTTTAATCGGTAATGAAAAAATTTCTGAAGATTATTTAACTGAACTCTTAGCTCCATATTATGGAGTTCCAATAATA
>CAIVNB010000020.1 GCA_903907175.1 uncultured bacterium | reverse complement strand
GTACGTCAGGAGTAATAATTGCATTCATTTTTGGAATTCCAAAATATTGTGAAAGTATCGTCAAAGAAAGAGCGGTGTTGCCTGAAGAATATTCTACTAAATTTTTTATTTTTGCCCGCTCGTTTTCTTTAATATTTTTTAGCATTATATATGCTGGTAAGGATTTTATATTTCCAAGAGGAGCAGAGTGAACTAATTTAACAAAAATCCTTACCTTATCTTTCAAAAATGGATTAAGGGATTTTGGTAATTCAACAACTGAAGTCAATCCAAAATTTTCAGGTAAAATAAAAGACCTGATAGCATCTTCTCCTTCATAGATTTTTTTATTTTTATCCAACATATATTTCTCCGGAAAATGTGCTCCTAGCTTCTCCCCGCATTATAATCTCACCATCTTCATTTTGAGAGATAAAAAGCTCTCCTCCAGGTAATTCTATGGTAATTTCTAGCTCTTTACTTCCCTGTTTTTGAATTATCGCATAAATTGCACACGCTCCCGTACCACAAGCAAGCGTAGCCCCACATCCCCTTTCCCAAACAATAGCCTTAAACTTTTTATCATCTTTTTTTTCTACTAATTCAAAATTGATTTTATTTGGAAATTGCTCATTATTTTCTATTTTAGGTCCGATTTTTTCTAAATCAAAAATACTTAAATCTTCTACAAATGCTATCGCATGAGGATTCCCTACAGACACAAAATCAAGCTCCATTCCTTCTAAATTTATTTTTTTATTTGGAAAATCAGAATGTGAAAAAACAGGGTTACCCATATTTACAGAAAAAGTCCCATCTTCTTCACAAATTACTTTTTTTATACCTGCTCCAGTTCCTATCAAAAGAGTGTCTCTGTCTTTTAGATAAAAATTCTTTAAAAATTTTGCCGTACATCTTGTGCCATTACCACAAATTGTCTCTCCACTACCATCGGAATTATAATAATTCATGAAACAGTCTGCCCCATTCGTAGAACTTTCAACTAAAATCAAACCATCCGCCCCTATCCCCTTATGTCTATCGCAAAGAAGAACAATTTGTTCTTCAGATAATTTTATTCTTCCATTAAAATTATCAATAACAATAAAATCATTCCCCAATCCCTGCATTTTTGTAAAAAAGATATTCATGAGCCATCCCCGAGGATCGAACTCGGGACCCCGTCTTTACGAAAGACGTGCTCTACCAACTGAGCTAGGATGGCTTTATTCTTCCTCAAAAAAGAACAAAAGTAGTTTTTAGAATGCCTTGCACAGGGCGACGGTCCGAGCAGAGCAAAAATTCAGTAGAATTTTATGTGTGCATTATAAAAATTACTTTTGTTCTTTTTGGGCTTCACGGAGCCGTTGATCGGGATTGAACCGATGACCTCGATATTACCAATATCGTGCTCTACCAACTGAGCTACAACGGCTTATTTTGTCTAAAAAATACAACCACAAATTCACTTTCGTAACGACCTACCAAAACAGTTACAACGGCTTATGTCGTATAGAGTTATATTAGTTTATTTTAACCTTTTTTGCAAAAGAATTATTTATCCCAATTGAAAGAATTCTCTCTATCAGGACCTGTGCCCACAGAAACAATTTCTACATCAAATTCTTTCAGTTTATCTTTTATGTAGTTTAAATATGAGACAAGCGCAGGGGAAATTTTTTCTTTGTCGGATATTCCAAAATTTGCCTCGCCCCAGCCGGCCATATCTTCTGTCATTACATCTGTCACCTCATTTAATCGCAACGGAAATTCTTCTAAACTTTTATCGCCAATTTTATAACCTGTAACAACTTTTATTTTATCAGTAGGACAAATATCTGCTTTATTTATAAAAATCTTATTAGCGCCAGAAAGCCCTATCGCATACCTAAGTGCAAACAAATCAAGCCAGCCACACATGCG
>CAIVNB010000019.1 GCA_903907175.1 uncultured bacterium | reverse complement strand
TCCTTCCGCTGAGTGATGCGAAATCCTCTACTCCCAATATTTCATTATTTGAGTTAACATCAAACCGTTTTGTAATATAAGCTGTTTCGAAATCTTTAAAAAATATCAGCGCACATTCCGCCGTTTCAATATTATAAAGCTGTTTGGCAATCTGCATTGTAAGATGTTCGTTTGCCGGTACGTCTTCCGCATTATCCAGTCCGGGAGTAATCAGTTTTAAAATATATCTTCCTTTTTCGTCTTCTTTGGTCAACCTGAGTACATGCTTATCCAAAACCAAACTAACTTTTTCCTGACTACCCGAAATTGAAACATGTTCCCGGTTCTTATTAAATAGTCCCTTCACTTCATCATCATTCTTGGGTGAGGTATACTCAAGAATATGATTTATTTTCTTTCCGTCAAACAACATCTTTAACCCAAAAATGCTGTATCCGGAAAAACCTTCTGCCAATGTGATTGGACAGTTTTTTATTTTTACTGTTTTCAATTTATCCTCATCTATCATGCAGAAATATCCACCAACGGAGTATGGAGTATTCAAAAAAATTTGTAAATGTTTACTGAATTACCCCCGACTTTAGAGACTGTGTAAAAAAGATAATTGTTTTTAACAACAAATACTGTTAAATTCAACATGTTAAAGTAAAAACATAATACACAGAGAAAGATTTATGCAATATATAAGTCCGAAGGATAGAAATCAAAGGAGTATGTTACCAGAAAGTATTGAGGATTATGTAACAATCGATAGCGAAGTTAGAATAATAGAGGCCTTCGTTGAGAAGATGTCAGAAGAAGACGGATTACTCAAAATGGGATTCAAAAGAAGTGGTGAATTGGCAACAAGCCAAGGAAGGCCTCAGTATTCAAGCAAATTACTAATAAAGATATATGTCTACGGATATTTACACCACATAAATACATCTCGAAGGCTAGAGTGGTTAACAAGGACAAATATAGAAATGAAATGGTTGTTGGGAGATTTAACACCAGATCATAAAACAATATCAGATTTTAGAAAAGACAACAAGTCTGGATTAAAGAAATTTTTCAAAGTATTTATATTGTTTCTAAAAGACAACGATTTAATAGATGGAAAATTAGTAGCAATCGATGGAAGTAAAGTAAAAGCAAATACAAATAAAGACATGTATAGCATAAAAAAACTGGATCAGGCGATACAAAATGCAGACAAAGAAATCGAAGAATATTTAACCAAGCTGGATGAAGCAGACAAAGCGGATAATCGAAAAAACAGATATAAAATAAAATCAGAAAATATTGGGGAGAAAATCGCAAGAATAAAAAGCAAGATTCAAGGCTATGAAAACATCAAAGAAGAGATGATAAAAAGAGACAAGAAATACATGGGAAAAACGGACAAAGAATGCAGCTTAATGAAAAGTCGAGATGGAAAAATTCCCGCATATAACAATCAAATGGTAGTTGACAGTAAAAACAACATGATAATAGCCACAGAAGCAACAGCATCAGAGACAGACGCAAAGCAGATAAATCCAATGATAGATAAAGCGATAGAAAATATTAGAGAAATAGAATCAGTAGTGGCTGACAATGGTTATTATGAAGAGGAAGATATCCTGAAAGCAGGTAAAAAAGTCAATTTATTTGTAGCCATGAATTCCAAGACAGCAGAAAAAGCCCCAGGATTTAAATATGATGAAAAATCCGATAAATATATTTGTCCTTCAGAAAAAGAATTACTATATAAAAACAACAAAGTTAAAAAAGGTAAAAAATACAGAGTTTATCAATCATCAAGTTGTAATGGATGTTCGAGACTGGATGCCTGCACTACATCAGTACATGGACGCCAAATAAACCGCTACATAAATGAAAATGAAATCGAGATATTCCGACAAAAGATGAATGGGACTAAAGGTATAAAAATAATGAAAAAGAGAAAAGAAATAATAGAACACGTATTTGGATCAATGAAATTAATGCTTGGAAAAATCCCATTATTGACACGAGGAATAAATAATATTAACAATGAGCTTATCTTGTTTTCAACTGCATATAATTTTAGACGAATGCTAAATGTTTTATCATTTGATGAGATAATGCGAAGAATAGATGGATGGAAGTTTAGATTAGTATAAAAATATAAGTCTATAAATCGAATATGATGTTTTTTAGTAGTAGATAACAAATATAAAAAAATATATTGCATATATGCAGAACAGATTACATATATGCAATATATTTTCAAAAATAACGACCTCAAACTTTAAAACAGACTTTCATTTTTACACAGTCTCTTAAGTCTGGGGTAAGTCACCCAAGTAATGATTGGGCTTTTGCCCTAAACCTCTATTTTCCGAATATATAATAAATCTGCACAAGTCTCAGTGAGGTACACCGTAAAAGAATTTTTTGTTCAAGGCTGGTAATTAGTTTTCTCTCACAAAGATGCTAATCAGCAGGTGGCAGAGTAAAGAAGTTTT
>CAIVNB010000018.1 GCA_903907175.1 uncultured bacterium | reverse complement strand
TTATAATTTCAAAACTGCTGGAACATATTATGTTCGTGCTTGTGCAGATCAGATTGGTATGAACAATCCTGTTGATCCTCTTTCTATTAAAGAATCGAATGAGAATAATAACTGTGGTGCTTGGGCGGGGATTGTGATTGGTTCCGGAAATCCAAAACCTTCAACTGCCCCATCTGTGACCTTAATAGTGAATCCAACATCAGGCACTGTAAATATAGTTAGCCCAATTCTCACTTGGTCAGTCGCCAATGCAACAACTTGTACTGCAGGTGGAGATTGGAAAGGAACAAGAAGTGCAACTACAATCGACAGAGCTACAAAATTACCAAATTCAATTAGGCTCGGCATCTTAACTACAGTAAAGACATATACATACACTCTTACTTGCCAAAACGATGCTAAAGTAAGTGCTTCTGCGACTGCCACAGTAATAGTGACTTCTCCTTTCACTTCCGCAAAAGGTGTTTGTGACCAAGCTCGTTTTTCCTGTAAGGTTGGCACAAGTAAATTAAACGCAACGAACGCAGTTTCTTATGATTGGGTATGCAGTGGATTAAATGGTGGTGTTGATGTCCCTTGTTCTAGTCCAAAATAAATTTTTTAAAGAAAAGTAGTAGGAAGTTATGTATTTATAAAGTAAAATATATATAAGATAGAAAAAAGTAGAAAAAAATAAATTTTAGACACTAGGCCTTGAGTATTAGTTTAAAAAACTAACACTCAGAGCCTAAGGCCTAAAGCCCCGTCAGAGGCGGGAAGGCCTTGGAAAAGAAAAAATGAATATTGTCTCCAAAAAGATAATAATGCTTTTAGTAATGGTAGGTATTTTTCTGTTGCCAATTCAGCCAAGCTTTGAAATAAATAAAGATGGAAAATTAGCCTTAGAAATAAAAACAAACAAAGTAGAAGCGGAAGACTATACCAATCTTTTTCCGGGTAGTTCAATAAAATGGTTAAGCGGAAGTTCATCTACTGCTGAGTTTGAAGTTAATATTATCGGGAAACAATCAGACTGGGATAAAGTAGAATACATACTAACTAATAGTATCCTCGGAATATTTGCAAAAAATGAAAACAGTACCGTTTTAGTGGTAATGGAAAATGGTAATTATGTTTCTTCATATGATTTATCAGGAGAAGTATTAGTCAATTCAAGTAAAGTAGGGATCCTCCCTCCTTATTCGTGGCTAGGACCACTAACAATAAACGGATGGAAGTCCGTACTAAATTTAACTCCCGGAAAAAACTACACAGCAGATTTTTATGTTCAATCCGGAACAGCCGGAGATGGTGGAGGAATTAATCTGTTTGGATCAACTAGAAAAAATTATTATAAATTTGGAACGGGTACATCTTTTTCCACCCCCGCAGAAGGAGGTTCACTAACAGGAGATGACCCAACTGCTCCTAGACCAAACGATGGAAGTACAGCACCTTTTACTTTTGACTGTGGAATAATAAATCTTGGAGGATGTGTAGCACAATTTTTTTATTTGTTTTTCACCATTGCTGCTTGGATTGCAAAACTTGCATCTTGGTTTCTTGATTTTTTCGTATACTACTCAACAAATAGTACCTCTTACACTAGTGGTTTTGTTACAAAGGGGTGGGCTGCAATACGAGACGTAGCAAATATTTTCTTTATTATTGCACTTCTTTACATTGCAATTAAAACGATATTGAGTTTGAATGTCACAAACAATAAAAAAATGATCGGTACAATTATTATCGTGGCTCTTCTTATTAATTTTAGCTTATTTTTTTCTAGGGTTATTATTGATGGATCAAATATCTTAGCAAAAGTATTTTACAACAATATAACCACAAAGGATGAAGCTCCCGGCACTACGGTAAGCGGTACTGGAGAAAAACCTATTTCCATTGGATTAATTTCAAAATTTAATCCTCAAAAATTAGTAACAGCTGAAGTTTATAAGGGAGATGGGGGAATTGCTTTGTTTATCTTCATCACCATATTAGCAACGTTCATTGTTCTTTATGCCGCTTATATTTTCTTTTCTGTAGGATTACTTTTTGTCAGTAGAGTAGTAATGCTTTGGATTTCTATGATTTTTGCACCTATTGCTTTTTCATCCTATACTCTGCCTTTTGAAATCCCAGGACTAGGACACAAAGATTGGTGGAAAGAATTGTTACAAAATGCATTTTTAGCACCAATATTTATTTTTATGTTGTATATCATTGTAATGTTTACAACATTTTTAAGTGAGATTGTTAAATTTCCAGAAGGAGCAGATTTTATGCAAAAAGTAATGTCGGTTGTAATTCCTTTCGCAATATTAACTGTCCTTTTGATGAAATCAAAAGAAATGGCTATAAAATATGCTGGAGAGATGGGTGCAGCAATGAACAAGGCCGGGGCTATGGTTGGTGGATTGGCATTGGGTGCAGCGACGGGTGGAGCAGCAATGTTGGGAAGAGGTACACTAGGAGCAATTGGTAGTAAAATCGCAAATTCTTCTGCTCTTGCCAAATTGGAAGCAGGAGGTGGGGGTATGGGTAAATTTGGGAAAATGCTTGGTACTGGAACTAGAAACATCGGGAAAACCGCTGCAAAGGGAAGTTTTGATGTTCGTGGAATAAAGATTGCAGGTAAAGATCTCTCATCTACTGGTATGAGTAATATGAAAGCAGGGGGACAAGGTGGTTATGAAAAAGATAAGGCAACTAAATCAGCAAAAAGAGAGGCAAGATCTGAAGAATTAAAGAAAACAATAGAAAAGGGGAAGAAAGGGAAAGGGGTAAAGAAAATGGAAGAAGATCTAAAGGCATTAGAAAATGCACTAAATCCTCAATTAGATAAAATAAATAAAGACATTGAGATTGCAAAAGAAAAACTAAGTAATACAAAAGGAGTTGCTGGAAAAGAAGAAGAAACGAAAGATCTTTATAAACAACTTACAAAACTACAAAATGAAAAAGACTCAATAAGAGGAGGTCTTGAATATGACAAAACTACAGGAGAAATCGTAAAAGAGAAAAAACAGGTATTTAATGAAGATGGTACTGCAAAAAAGAAAAAAGTGATGGAAGAAGTTGATGAAGAGGTAGATGAAGAAAAAGAAAGAATGATTCCAGATGGAATTGGAGGGATGAGAGGAACAGGACAAATGGTAAAAACTGGGAACAAGATAAAGACTGGTAATAAAATATCTGTGGAAACTGGCGAAGAAGATGTATATGAATACACAAATAAAAAGAAGAAGGATGGGAATGGAAAAGATATAGAAAATATAAAAGATCTGACAGAGACAGTTCGAGTTGGAAAGAATGAGATAATACAAGAACAAAACAAGGTAGGTACTGATTATGCCAAAAAAATTACAAGGAAAAAGCTCTCAAATGCGTATGGCTTGTTTTCAGCAGCAGATAAAGAAGCCGCACATAATATTAAAATGGGAGTAAAATCAGAAATTAAACCAACAAGTGGGAGCCATTAAAATATAAATTTATGACAGAAAAATTAAAACAAAATTTAAAAGAACAAATGGGGGCATTGCCCAAAGAATCACAAGAAGTGATAAATTCTTTCGGCTGGGAAAGAATTTCTGGAGAAATAGGGAAAAGATATTTTCTTACTGAAGATGATATAAATATACTTCAAGCTGATATAGGTTGTGTTTTAGTTGGGCTTGCAGAACAAGAATATCTTGGAGAAGATATTGAGAGTGATATCACAATAAGTAAGAATCACGCTCAAAAAATTGCAGGGGAGGTAGAGGAAAAAATATTGAAACCAATGGTTGATATTCTTTCAGAAAATATCAAAAAAAGTATGAGGATAAGAAACATTCACTGGCAACAAAATTTAGATTTTATTCTTTCTGGCGGAGATTACACCGCTTTTATTAGAAGAATAGAGGATCAAGATAGGGGAATCAATA
Organism: uncultured bacterium; assembly: GCA_903907175.1. Taxonomy (GTDB): domain Bacteria; phylum Patescibacteriota; class Minisyncoccia; order Phycocordibacterales; family UBA9973; genus UBA9973. The sequence goes on along the minus strand of CAIVNB010000018.1, from coordinate 8,745 downwards.
AAATAAACGACAACATAACTCTTAATCCTTCAAAAATCGATGATTTAAAAAGTAAATTTACTATATAATATATAATCAACATGGATACACCAATAGATATGCTACAAGTAAAAATAGAAAAGGCAAGGGAAGCGTTGCCAAGAGAAACACGGCATGCGATAGATTCTGTTGATTGGAGAGCTATTATTCTAGGGATGCGAGAGAAAAAAGGATACAGTTTTGAACAATTAGAAGATTTGGAGCTTGAAACAGAGCTTTTGCTTTGTGGGCTATTAAATCCAACAGATTATTCCAAGGAGTTAGAAGAAAGATTGAAAATACCAAGATCTCAGGTGGATTTATTGGTAAATGAAATGAATGAATTTATTTTTAAAAAAATAAAAGATGAACTTATAAAAAATAGCCAGAGAGCAGAAGTTTTTGTAAAAAAAGAATCTTTCGATAACGCAAATATAATAGAAACGGATAGACATGTTAATAGTCCTAATATTATTAATATAAAACCCCCTATGGGGAGTACCCCAAATGTGGTTGGAACAACTGAACCCATAAAGGTAAAAGAAAACATAAAAGAATCTCCGGTCTTGAGCAATAAAACTGATATTGAAATAATGCCAGAGGAACTTATAGGTAAAGTTATAAAAACAGATATAAATACTACAAGTACAAGCTTAGAAAATAAACAAAATAATGAAGCGACCATTGTAGTTCCAAGGAACGAAGAGCAAATAAAAGAACCTCCCTCTAAAACACCCACAAAAACAGTTCTAGAGCAAAAACTTTCTGGTTCTTATAAAAAAGAATCTACCACCACAGAATATTCATTAGATAATCTTTCAAAGGAAGGGAAAAATACAGGATCAATATTAAATTCCATAAACAACAAAACAAAAATTTCAAAAGCTGATCCTTATCGACTAGATCCGAATGAATAGAACAAGAAGAAAGAAGTCGCAAGTTATTAATTATGCAATTCAAAGTACCACAATTTTTAGAAATAGAAGATAAAATATTTGGTCCATTCACCTTTAGCCAATTCGTGTACCTGGCTGGTGGGGCAGGGCTTTGTTATGTACTTTTTAAATTACTAGGTTTTCTATTTGGAGCTATTCCGATACTTCTAGTGGCAGGATTTGCTCTTGCTTTAACTTTTTACCGCCCAAACAGTAAACCCTTAGTAAATATGCTCGAGTCCGCTGTGAAATATAGTATGCAAGATAAATTATATATTTGGAAAAGAAGAAAAAATAAGAACTTTAAAAAACAGGAATCACTCGCAAGCAAAGAAAAAGAGGGAGCAATGGATCAAAATAATATAAGATTGACCGGAAGCAAATTACAAGATTTATCATGGAGTTTAGATGTTTTAGATTTACAAAAAGAAGATAAAAATCAGTAGAAGGTTTATAAAGTTATAAAGTTTGTAAAGAAAATAAAAAAGATGGCATTAAAAGCAAAAGCAACTCAAGAGTTCGTACCAATAAAGGAGATTCGTGACGGAATCATCCTTTTAAAGGATGGTGGCTTGAGAGGCGTCGTCCTTGCCAATTCAACAAACTTATCTCTAAAATCTAGTGACGAACAAAAAGCAATAATAATGCAATTCCAAAATTTTTTAAACACTCTAGATTTTCCAGTTCAAATTTCCATCCAATCAAGGAAACTCGACATCAGACCATATCTTTTATTGTTGGAAAATAGAATAAAAGTACAAAACGAACCATTGCTTAAATTACAAACCAAAGAATATATCGGTTTTATAAAAAATTTCACTGATTCCGTTAATATAATGACAAAAAGTTTCTTTATTGTAGTACCATATACACACACCACCATAGCAACAGATTCTGGTATTTTTAAAGGATTCTTTTCAAAAAAAAGTAAAAATACAAAAAAAGTAGAAGATGAACTAGATTTTGAAGAGAAAAGATCGCAATTACAAGAAAGGGTAAATGTAATAGAGCAAGGTCTTGCTCGCTGTGGAATCAAGGCAGTGGAGCTGGGCACAGAAGAAGTTGTAGAAATCTTTTATAAAGTATTTAACCCAGGTGAATTAGAAGGTAAAATTCAAATTGAAGAATAATTATGTCTATATTTGATTCATTATTTAAAAAGAAAACAGAAACAAAAACAACTGAAAGTGGAATAAATCCATCTGTTTTGACAGTGTTACCTGAAGAAATATACGAATCCGCCAAACTTGAACTCCAAGACATTATCGCTCCATCTGCTCTTAAAATAGAACCAAAATCCCTAAACTTGGGTGACAAAATCGCTAGAACTTTCTTTATTATTTCTTATCCAAGATTTTTGTCAGACAATTGGTTCTCTCCAATAATAAACTTAGACAAGGTCTTTGATGTTTCAATATTTATACACCCGATAGACACATCCCTAGTCCTTCGACAATTTCAAAAAAAAGTGGCTGAAGTACAAAGTCAGATAAATGTACGTGGCTCAAAGGGTATGGTTCGTGATCCAATGCTAGATACTGCATACGAAGATTTAGAAAGCTTACGTAATAATTTAATTCAAGCACAAGAAAAAATGTTTGATGTTGGTATTTATATAACGATTTATGCAGACAATGAAATGGAATTATTTAAAATAGAAAGTGAAATAAAATCCATTCTTGAATCAAAATTGATTTACATCAAACCAGCACTTTTCCAACAAGGTGAAGGTTTTAAAAGTGTCATTCCAACAGGAACAGACTTGTTAAATATCCATCAAAAATTAAATTCTGAACCACTTTCAAGTATTTTCCCATTTATTTCTTTCGACCTCACATCAACAAAGGGGATACTTTATGGCATAAATAGACACAATTCCAGTTTGGTTATTTTCGATAGATTTTCTTTGGAAAACTATAATTCGGTCACCTTTGCCAAGTCTGGTTCTGGTAAATCATATGCCACAAAGCTAGAAATCATTAGATCTCTAATGTTTGATGTTGATGTCATAGTAATAGACCCAGAAAAAGAATACGAATATTTAACAGAAGTGGTCGGGGGAAGATATTTTAATATTTCTCTTTCTTCAGATCACCACATTAATCCTTTTGATTTACCAATACCTCACGAAGATGAAACAGCCGAGGACGTACTCCGATCAAATATTATTAACTTGGTAGGTCTTTTCCGATTGATGTTAGGAGGATTAACCCCTGAAGAAGACTCTCTGGTTGATCGTGCAATCTCAGAAACATATGCAATGAAAGATATAACCCCTGACTCAGATTTTTCTAATATAGAACCACCACTACTTTCAGATTTTGAAATGATACTCGCTGGGATGGAAGGAAGTGATTCTATCATGCAAAGACTTGTGAAATATACAAAAGGTTCTTGGTCTACTTTTTTAAACAAACCTTCAAATGTAGATATAAGTAAAAAATTTATAGTTTTTTCCGTGCGTGATATGGAAGATGAACTTAAACCAATTGCAATGTATATCGTAATGCATTTCATTTGGACTGCCGTTCGAAAAAACCTCAAAAAACGACTACTTGTTGTTGATGAAGCTTGGTGGATGATGAAATCTGAAGATACTGCATCGTTCCTTTATTCTATGGCAAAACGAGGAAGAAAATATTATTTAGGTCTTTCTACTATAACCCAAGACGCAGCAGACTTCATGAAATCTCCTTATGGAGTACCTATTATTACCAACTCTTCAATCCAATTGCTTCTCAAACAATCTCCAACTACAATAGATATTTTACAAAAAACCTTCAACCTGACTGATGAAGAAAAATATCTACTTCTAGAGTCAGGGGTTGGGGAGGGTATCTTTTTCGCTGGATTAAAGCACGTAGCAATAAAAATTATTGCTTCTTATACTGAAGATCAAATAATCACATCTGATCCATCACAAATATTATCAATAAAAAAAGAAAAGACTGAAATAGAGAATGCTGAAATGAAGAAATAAGGTGTTATAATATATTTATATGATAAAGAGGCTTTCAATTCTATTTTTTGTTTTAATTTGCATGTTTTTTGCTTTTAAAACAAACGCCCAAGTCCAAAGTGGGGATATTGTGCTTGGAATTAATCCCCAATATCCAAAAACAAATGAAGAGGTAACGGCCTCTGTTTCAACATTTACAACCGATTTAAATAGTGCCAATATTTCTTGGATATTAAATGGTGAAACAGCACTCGCAGGAATAGGAAAAAAAACTTTCTCTTTTAATATTGGTACTTCTGGTTTCCAAACAAATCTCGAAGTAAAAATAGAAACCATCACAGGCTCTACTATAAGTAAAAAATTAACTATATCATCTTCGGATGTAGATTTACTTTGGGAAGCATACAATTCATATGTGCCACCTTTCTATCGTGGAAAAGCCCTTATGCCAATAGAGGGAACAATGAAAGTTGTCGCTATTCCAAGTTCTGAAAACCTAACCGGCTTCAATTACAAATGGAAACAAGATGATAAAAGTAAATCATCTTCATCTGGATACGAAAAAAATTATTATATATATAGAAATAGCTTTTTGGAAGACAGAAACACCGTAGAAGTAACTGTTTCAGATCTTTTGGGGAATGGTATAGGAATTAATAAAATTTCAATTAACCCAATTCTTCCAAAAATTATTTTTTATAGAAAAGACCAAAATTTAGGCGTACAGTGGGAAAATTCTATAAATGACGGTTTTGTAGTAAATCCAAACGGGGATACTATCGTAGCAGTACCTTATTTCTTTTCTAGTACAGATTTAAGTTCTAGTGATTTGGCATTTAGTTGGTCTTTAAATGGAGAAAACACATTAATCCCTAACCAAAAAAATATTTTATCTATTAAACCATTAAACAATGAATCAGGTAGTACTCTTATAAAAGTTGTTATTAACAATACTAAAATTCTTTTCCAAAGTTTGGAAAAAACAATCAATGTTAATTTTTAAAACAAAAATAAATAAAACTCTAAGTATGCTTTTTTTGTTCTTAATACTTTTTTGCGTGTTTTCCCCCTTTAAAGTAACAAGAGCAGCAACTTCTACTAAAACAACATACACATTACTTGCCCCACTGCCAGGGCTAGAAGGGACGTTTGAGACAGACGCAACAAAAAATCCTTGTCCTTTAGGGAATTATCTTAATATTTTAATCAAATTATTTTTAGGAATATGTGGGGTGTTGGCAGTCATAATGATTGTGTGGGGAGGAATACAATACATGACAAGTGAACTTATCTCGTCCAAAGAAGCAGGCAAGGAATCTATTAGGAATGCACTCTTAGGGCTTCTCCTTGCTCTTGGAGCATGGCTTATCTTAAATACTTTAAATCCAGACTTATTAAACGCTTGTCTCAATTCTGTTAAGCCAGTAGAAATAACAATAACCCCTTTTGAATTTGCTGGGCTTGATGTGGGAGGACCAAAAGCCCCAGTAGGTGGAAAGTGGTGTGGTTCTTATGACGATGGGGCTAGTTGGCCACCTGTCGCCGGTGCCCCTGCCACACTGCCTACTGGTATAACTGTAAATAATAGTGACTGTGTAAAAGTTGGCCAAACAGCTGCATGTACAAGTTTGGATGGACTTTCTCAAGTAGCAATAACTGGATTAAATAAATTAAAAAATGATAGTGGTTGTACTGATATAAAAGTTACTGGGGGAACAGAGTGCTGGTTCCACGGTGGACCATCTGGTAGCCCCACGACCCACAAACCAGGAGACTCAAATGGAACAGTTGATTTAGCAAAAAGTTCATGTTTAACAGCTTATATACAAAAAGTTGCTCCAGTACCAATTCCCTGGATAAATAAACAACCATATAATTCATATACTGTTAAGGGTGTTGTTTTTGTTGATGAGCCAGCAACTAACCACTTTCATGTGAGAACATGGTAATAATTTTATGTCAAAAAGAAATTTAGTTTTAATAATAATAGTTTTAATAATAGTAACTGGCATTGCTTTTGCGTTTTTATATTTTTATAAACCAGCAGTTATTGAGACGATAGAAACAAGTGGAACAAATTTTATATCTCAATTTTTTCCATTTGGAAAAAATAAAACAAACACAACAGGAGAGGGGACACCCCCAGCCGATGTTTCAGGATATGTTCCTCCAGCAACCACAGAGACACGAAGAGAAATACTTACAAAAGTTTCAAGTATGCCTATTGCTGGTTATGGGGTTTTTATGAAAGAAAGATTTAAAGAAGAAGTAGAAAAACCACAGCCTCCCGTAGAAACACCTCCTGTGATAGAAACAAATACAATAGATACTTCTACGCCAACTCCAAGTAAAACAAAAAACAAAACCGCTCCTGTCATTGCCCCAACTCCTCCTACTACGGAGTTTATACCAGCCCTACATTATGTAGAGAGGGCAACTGGAAATATTTACCAAACTTTTGCTGATAAAATAGATGAACGTAAATTCACTACAACAATAATTCCACAAGTTTACGACGCATATATAGGAGAAAATGGGGAATCTGCAGTAATGAGATATTTAAAACCAGATGGAAAAACAATCGCTACTTTTGCTGGAATGACACCAAAGGAAATTTTAGGCGGTGATACTTCTTTACTAAGTGAAGTAAGAGGCTCTTTTTTACCAGAAAATATAACAGATATCAGTCTGTCGCCAGATGGCTTGTCTATGTTCTATCTCTTTGATATTGAAAATAGTGCCGTTGGTGTAACCGCTTCATCTTCTGGTGATAAAAAAAATCAGATATTTAGTTCTCCTTTTACAGAATGGTTATCACAATGGCCAAACGAAAGAATGCTAACACTAACAACGAAAGCATCTTTTGGCACCGAAGGATTTATGTATTCTATTGATCCTGCAGTTAAAAAATTAACTAGGGTTCTAAGTGGAGTAAATGGACTTACCACGCTCACAAGCCCAAGTGGTAAATTGGTTTTATATAACAATAATAATTTATCGTTACGTATATACAACACTGATACAAAAGATTCTATGTCACTTGGAATCAAGACCTTGTCTGAAAAGTGTGTCTGGAATACAACAAGCACCACCCTTTATTGTGCGGTTCCAAAATATATAGACGGTACAAATTATCCTGACATTTGGTATCAAGGGGAAACATCTTTCTATGATGCTTTATGGAAAATAAACATAGAAACTGGAGCTGCAACAATTCTTGCAGACCCAGCCTCTTTTACAAGGGGAGAGGAAGTGGACGGGATAAAACTATCCTTAGATAGTGGTGAAAATTATTTATTTTTTGTAAACAAAAAAGATTCTTTCCTTTGGGAGCTAAATCTTAAGTAAAAAAACATAAAAAAGATACTCTAAAAGGGGGTTTTGACCGCGACGGCGTGAAAACTTCAGGATTTTTTAAGCTTCAAAAAATCTGTACCCTTTTAGGGTATTTTTTTATGTTTTTATTAGATACTTCCTATATATTTTATAACCACTCTACGAGAAAAACCTTCGCCTGTTGATTCAGTTTTTAAGTCATGTGCTTCTGATAAAAATTCGTGCACAATCCTTCGCTCAAAAGCTGGCATTGGGTCAACTTCTATGTTTGATTTAAAATATCTAGCACGTTCAGCCATCATGTGAGCTATCGCATGAATGTTTTCAATACGCTTTTGTTGGAAACCATTTATGTCAATCAAAATCGAAGGACCTCTTTCTGTTCTTGGCACAGCTGTATTGCTTTCAGCTCCCATTACAGTTTTAGACTCAACTATTTTTTTAACTAAATGATTTAAAGCAAAAAGTGCTTCACCCTCACGTCCGAGTAGATAGTGTGGCTGATTCATTTCAACACTAAACCATGTCGTATTTAAGCCCCCCATGGGAGTCCCTTCTTTTTCAACAACTGAAATCTCTCTTATGGGCAAAGTAGCCTTTTCAAGTAATTCTTTTATTAAGTTTTGTATTTCATTTTTATCCATATCAATATTAAAACCTTATTTTAATTTATCTTATTTCAGAACAACTATCAAGTTCTTCTTCTTGTTTGCATATATTTGCTGACCTATTGCAAACGCATTGCTTGTAATCCAATACAATGCAACAACACCAGAAAGGGAATAGGCTATCCATGCAACGATAAAAGGAAAGACGTATTTCATTTGTGTATTCATGCTTTTAGCAAAGCTGTTTTGGAAGGAACCATCGTTTTCTTTAGAAAGATTTGGTTTAGGCATAAAATATGCTTGGAAGAATTGTGATATCCCAGTCAAAATCGCCAAACCTATCATATGATTCGCACTAAGGTCAATAAACCCCAAAAAGTTCATATTAATGCTTCCAGGTACTGGGACAAATGAATACAAATATGTGGGATCAAATTTTATACCTTTTATAAAAACATAATAAAGAGCAAAAATTATTGGTAGTTGTATCAAAACTAAAAGACACCCAGAAAAAGGATTGGTCTTATGTTTTTTATAAAGTTCAAATGTTTCTTTTGCTTGTTCTTCTTTACTTAACTTACTATCCTTTATTTTTTTTAGTTCCGGATTAAGTAAATTCATCTTAGCCTGACTTTCAATAGAACGCTGAGAGAGTGGAAAAAGTGCTGTTTTTACAATAAGAGTCAAAAGTATGACTGCAACACCTACGTCGCCACCTGGAACAATAGAGACCAAAAAGGCCAATATATTCAATAATGGCTTATAAAGAGCGGCGTCCCAAATTTGAGATAACATTATCTTATTCTATCTTAAATCTCATAAAATGCAAAATTTTACGTAATTTACTTACTAAAAATTTATTTCAGAGGATCCATGTGATTTTTCTGCC
>CAIVNB010000017.1 GCA_903907175.1 uncultured bacterium | reverse complement strand
ATCCCAAACTATACTCTTTTTAATTTCATCAGGATCTGTACTTGTTCTTCTCCTAAACTTTATTAGGGCAGTTTTATCATTTAACCATTCCCAAACTTCAAATTCCAAAGGTGTCATTTTATTTTCCCCTTCTTTTCCTCGATCCAGGTTTTTTAAACCCTAAAAGAGCCGGTGTCAAACAAAAGTGTTAGTCCTCGCTCTTCTGGGGAAAAGAGGTGATAATATAGCTAATGCAAGCTAGTATATAAATCTTTCTATTTTGTTACTACTATATAGATACATAAGTAATAGTAAGTCTTTTAGGTAACTATAAAGCCCCGACGGGCTTTAGTTAGCATTTAAGCCCCTTAAATGCTCAACCATTTTCAAATAAGGCGACTCTCCCCTTATTTTCCATGTCTGCCTATGAGATTCTATAATTGAAAAATATCTAGCTCCTTCTTCGGTTCTATGGCCTCCCAGAAGCTTTCTTGTAGGAATAACTTTTCTTATGCATCTTTCTGTTTTATTGTTTGTCAATTCTACACCTTCAATTAATATTGCTGTGAGCCACTCACCTTCAAATTTTTTCAACCAATATTTTACAATGCCTTTAGCATATACACATCTCCATTTATATTTCATAATTTTTGATAATTTTTTTTCATATTCTTTATGCTTTTTTATTCGCATTTTAGGAGGAGGTTTGGTCTTCAGAAAATCATTCATTTCATTGAACAAATTATCCAGCAATCTATGAAGCTTGACTATGTCTTTCTTTTTATTCTCTTCAGCAAGAGAATAAGTTGTTCGAAGCAAATGAGCCCAGCATTTTTGGAAAAATCTTGCAAATCTTTGATAAGCACTGAAGCAATCGCTTGTAACTGTCCCATCAAATTCATTTCCGAGAATTCTTGTCAATACTTTTCTGCTTCTTGATTTTTCTATAGCCACTAAGACAATATTCATGCTACAAAGCAGCCATAAAAAATATTTTTCTCCATTAACTGGCCATCCTGTCTCATCACTTCCAACTACTTTTGAATTTCTTATTTCTTTTTCTAGTTCTAAATAAGATGGCTCAAGATTTTTTCCTGTTCTATGAACAGAATCTTTTAGTCCTTGAGGACTGAAAGTATTTTTAGAAATATCCTCTAAAAAGTTAGATATTCTTTGATAAGAACCTGCAAAATTATGTTTTAATTCGATTATCAATGATTGTAGGTTAGGTCCAATCATTCCCATTTTAGGGATATTTTGATGGGTTGCACAAAATATTTCATTACATTCCAGACACCTATATTCCCCTATTTTACCCTCGATAATTCTCATCTCGATATTATTAATATCGTAAAATATATTAGTAAGAAAATCTATTAGTTTTATGTTAGAATGACCTTGCGGGCAGTGATGGGTAGTAGCCTCAATCACCTCATCTATTTTTAATGGAGGAGGTTTTGTTGCTCCATTGCTCCCCCTGGGTTTTCCAAGAGGTTTAGTTCCATTAGGATTTCTAGAAGGAGATTTCTTTATTTCTTTAATATATACCGGAATCATCGATGAAGGAGTATTTTCATTCTTATATTTTCTAATCTCCTTCTCTAGTTTTTTTATTTTTTTATCTGCTTCAAAGTATTTCTTTTTCCACATAAATTTTAATCTTTTCTCTTGCTCAGCTTTCTTATTTGCTCTTTCAACCTCTTTGAAAACACTTGTCCTAATTTTTTTCATTATTAACAAATACCAAGTAAACTTCTCTGCCCAAAAATTCCTTTGGACAGCTAACTTTTGCACTATTCCCAAAGGGAACAACGGTCCTTTTGATAAATCCTTCAATGTTTGTTAAAACAAGTTTCGAATCGGTTTTTATTTCTACTTTTTTCATGGATATACAATGTATATCCTAAGTATTTAAACATTTCTATACTCTAGAATATATATTTTCAAGAATTTACTTTAGCTTTATAGTTACACAAAAGAGTAAGTATATAGCATCGTCTATAACTTAAAATAGCTGATTTTTGCCCTTGCAAAAATCAGAGATTTTTAAAAATAATCTGTCCATTGTCCAAGATTATTTTCCAGTTTTTATAATTAGTGCACAATGCTAACAAGTTAGGACAGGTAAGCAAAGAGTTTTATTCTTCAAAAAGTTCAATAGTTCATTGTAAGGATATTTTTCATTATGCCTCCAAGTCTGTCTATGAGTTTCAATAATTGCATATTGTTTAACACCTTCTCTTGTTTTATGTCCACCTAACATTTTTCTCCATCCAATTGAACCTCTAATCTTTTGTTCACAAAGATTATTGTCTAAGCTTATTCCTTCTATTTCAATTGCAGTAAGCCAATGACCTCTATAAGCTATCAGCCAGTTGTCAACAATGCTTTGAGCAACTTTACACCAATGCTTGTAGTTGATTATTTGATTCAACTTTTTTTCAAATTCTATTTTCTTTTCTTGCCTTAATTCCTTCGAAGGATTTTCTTTCAGAAAATCCGCCATTTCTCTATGCAAACTTTTAAGCTGTCTATACAGCTTAACAATATTTTTCTTGGGATTCTTTTGAGCTTCAAATTTTGCTTTTCTCATCAGATGCACCCAGCATTTTTGATACCATTTCGCAAATTCCCCATAAACTCTAAAACAATCACTAATAATTCCTCCT
>CAIVNB010000016.1 GCA_903907175.1 uncultured bacterium | reverse complement strand
TTATCACTACTAACCGATTAATTTAAATTAAGGGGTACTACCCAAAGGTTTCCCCCTTATGTTGTAAATTTGTTTTTTCCGAAACAATAAACAACATGGGTAAAAATATAGAAACAAATTGGAATGACAAAGAAGAACAATTAAAATTTGTCGGACAGCCGATTTTCAAACAGGTTATAAATTTAGTTGAAGCTATAGACCTTAAAGGAATAATAAGGAAACACAATGCCGACTATTATTACAAGGCATTTAAAGCCAAAACCCAATTAGTAACTATGCTTTTTGGAATATTGAGCAGATGCGATTCAATGAATGAAATATGCGAAGGATTAAGGGCTTTAGGAGGAAAACTTAATCATCTTGGCTTAGAAAAAGCGCCCGCCAAATCGACGGCAAGTGATGGACTTCGTAATCGCGACAACAGTTTTTTTGAGACAGTATATTTTGCATTAGTTCACCATTACAAGAGTTTTTTATCGGACAGCCGAACTTATGGATTAACATTCAAGGAGGTTCTATTGATAGATTCAACGACTATCCGGTTATTTAGTGATATATTGAAAGGCGTGGGACGTAATCCCAAAGGAGATGGAAAGAAAAAAGGAGGATTGAAGGTGCATATGCTTATTGATGCTGTTCAGTCTGTTGGGAAGTTTATCAAGATAACGGCAGCAAAGGTTCATGACAAGAACTTTTTAAAAAGCATTGAACTTATATCACACAGCATGGTTGTTTTTGATAGGGCTTACAATTACTATAACCAGTTTGCTATTTGGACAACTAATAATGTATTTTTCGTTACTCGCTTAAAAAAGAATGCAGTTTACAAAGTTATAGAAGTGAAAAGAAGTCATTACAAAAAGAAAGGTCAAGCAAAAGTTCTCAGTGACGAAATTATTGAGATTGAATATCACCCTGAAGATAAAAACGGGAAACCATTGAAAAATGTAATAAAAACTGTGCAATTAAGAAAGGTTTGCTATCAGGATGAACGCAATCGCTATTATGAATTTCTGACCAATAATTTTGATATCACAGCAGAAGAAGTTGCTTTTCTTTACAAGAAACGCTGGGGTATTGAACTTCTCTTTAAAAAAATGAAACAGAACTTTCAGCTTCATTATTTCTATGGGGAAAATGTAAATGCAATATACACGCAGGTTTGGTGTACTCTAATTGCTCAACTGCTCTTAACCGTAGTTCAGAAAATATCTAATGCTAAAAAAGCATTTTCTGTTGTGGCTTCATTAGTGAGAATACATCTAATAAGTCTTCTTGATGTATACGAACTTCTTCGCAGCACGAAAAGAGATTATGCGCTAAGATGGAAACCGCCGCCAGCAGGTCAGCTTTGTATATTTTGATAAAAAACAATAGGGGTGCTAAAATAAAATTGAGATAGATACATTGATTTTACTGAGGATTTAACGGGGGTTTGTTTAATTTTGTAATTTAGTCGGATAATAGTGAAAAAATATAAATCGTTAAAAATAATAACTATGGCTGGAATCAATAAAGTGATACTGATAGGGAACTTGGGAAAGGATCCCGAAATACGCTCTTTAGAAAGCGGAGTAAAAGTTGCATCATTTTCGCTTGCCACTACCGAATCCTATAAAAACAAGGAAGGACAAAGAGTTGAGCAAACCGAATGGCACAATATTGTTATGTGGCGCGGGCTTGCCGAAGTCGCAGAAAAATACTTAAAAAAAGGCTCTCAAATATTTCTTGAAGGTAAAATAAGGTCGCGCAGTTGGGAAGATAAAGAGGGTAATAAAAAATACACTACTGAAATTATTGCCGATACTTTTACTATGCTTGGCGCTAAAAAAGAAGGAGCACCTGCTCCAACTATTGAACCGGAACCAACACCTCCTGTTGCTCCGGGACCTGAGGATGATCTTCCATTCTGAAAAAAGATTGCAATAAAAGTAAGAAAGGCGGCCTGCAGGCCGCCTTTCTTACTTTTATTAGTTAGGGATATTCGTTAAGGTTATAACCATCTCGTTATCAACAATATATGTTAATAACTTATAAAATAAAAACCCCGAAAGAAGCCAAAAATG
>CAIVNB010000015.1 GCA_903907175.1 uncultured bacterium | reverse complement strand
CTTTGTTGTAAAGTTTCTGCTGTATCACCTTCTAATATTGGGACTCGTTTCCTTTTTAAAACTACACCTTCATCAAATTTTGTTGTTACTCTATGTGTCGTCGCTTCTGTCCAATAATCTCTTTTTACTTTATTTACAAATTCCAATCGTGTTTGATGCACCCGCAATCCATACATACCAGCTCCTCCAAAGTCTGGTCGTCCTGTGTCTAATGGCCCAGGGTGTTGATTCACAATCATATTTTTGTAAGAATTTATTACATTTTCTGGAGTCATAACCATCCAACCATATTGACCAATAAAATCAATATTCCTTTTTTTACATTCTTCTATGATTTTTTCACCAAATTTGTTTTTATCTGGAAAATCTTTTGGATTTATTATTAAGATATTTTCATTTGCTATTCCTAGATTTTTTGCTTTTTCTATCCCACCTGCTTGAGGATTGCTTGCAATAATTAAAGCTGGTTCAACATTCACCAAATACCCACTTTGACAAGCTTTTATAAGGGCTTCCATTGTTGTTCCTCCGCCTGAAATAAGTAACGCTATTTTCATATAGAAATAATAGCAAAAATAAACCTATTTTCCAATTTTTATTTTTCTTCCTATCCTCCCGTTTAAAATGACTAATCTTTAAACTTTAAACAATCATATTTTATCTCTTTTTCGTGTTCATATATAGGTAATGGATACTCTCCATTGAAAGCTGAGAGACAAAGTTTTTCTCTGGGTACGCCCGTTGCTTTTACCATGCCATCGATCGAAAGATATAATAAAGAAGTTGATCCGATAAATTCGCAAATTTCTTTTATTGATTTCTGAGAAGCAATTAAGCTTTCTTGTTTTGGAGTATCAATACCATAAAAATCTGGGAATTTAACTGGAGCAGAACAAACTAGAAAATGCACTTCTTTGGCTCCAGCATCAAAAAACATTTTTACTATTTGTTTAGATGTATTACCACGAACAATTGAATCATCAATAACACCGACTCGTTTGCCAGCGACTAAGCTACGGAGTACTGTTAATTTCATTTTAATTTTTTGTTCACGATTTGCTTGAGTTGGTTCAATAAATGTTCTATGGATATAACGATTTTTATTTAAGGCCATTTCAAAAGGCACTCCTGAGGCTTGTGAATACCCAATAGCTGCAGGAATTGCTGTCTCTGGTACTGGGACAACAACATCCAACTTGAGCTTTGGATTTTCCTTAAATAACATTTTGCCGAAATTTTTCCTTACTTCATAAACAGATTTTCCTAAAATTATAGTATCGTGACGAGAAAAATAAACGTATTCAAAAATATCAAACTTCGGATCTGCTTTTGCAACAATTTTACTCTGTATTCCTTTTTTTGAGATAGTTAATATTTCTCCCGGTTGTACTTCTCGTAAAAATTTCGCTCCAGTAGTACGAAGACCACAAGTCTCAGATGCTACGATTATTTCTTTACCATTTTCTCCAAGCACGAGTGGGCGTATTCCTCGAGGATCCCTAAAAGCAACCAATTCATTTGTAGAAAGTGCTACGCAAGAAAATGCTCCAGTAAAAAGTGGGTAAGCCTTTTCAATTGCTTTCGATAAAGACAATCCTTTTTTCTTCATATAAAAACCTAAAGCCTTGGCCATAAGTTCAGAATCAGAATTGTTTTTAATTGAAATTTTATTTTTTTTCAAAAAATCTTCTAAGGCCTTTGTGCTTGGGAGATTACCATTGTGCGCAAAAGCAACGGTGTTATTAAAAATAATAGGTTGAGCATGTTTCGAATCCGTACCTCGTGAAGTTGAATATCGGTTATGTCCGATTGCGGATGACCCTAAAAGTTTTTCAATATCTTTTTCATTATACACTTGCGTAACTAAGCCTGAACCTTTATGATGATAAATTTTCTTTCCATCTGTTGAAACAATCCCAGTTTGTTCCTGGCCCCTGTGTTGCAAAGCAAATAGCCCAAAATATGCCTGACGTGCTGCCGCCCCTGGAGCATTAAAGATTCCGAATACTGCACATTTTTCATTTAAATCTTTCATCTGAAATAATTAATTGCATTTTTAAATAATAATATTCCATCGCCTTCTTCCCTTTTTTCTCCATTAATTTTTTTATTCTGCCAAAGTGGTGAATGATGAAAAAACATTGCTCTTTCTGGATGTGGCATCATCCCAAGCACACGGCCATTATAGCCTAAAACCCCAGCAATATCATACATAGCACCATTAGGATTTTTTTCTAAATTCTGATATTTACAAATATCTCCTTTTGTATAAGTAAAAGCAATTTCTTTTTTCTTTGACATCTCTTTATATTTTTTCGCATCAATAATATAACGTCCTTCGCCATGAGCAATGGGAAGAGAAATATTTTTTATCCCTGAAAGCCACGGGCTTTTACCGTCAACTTTGAGATCTACCCAGCGATCAATATATTTGCCATTTTTATTGTACGTCAAAGCCCCTGGAAGTATTCCAAGTGAAGTCAAAATTTGAAAACCATTACATATCCCTATCATCAAAGTATCTCGGGATAAAAATTCTTCTAATTCTTTAGATAAATGATTTTTCATTTTATTGGCATATGCTTTTCCGGATCCTGTGTCATCACCATAAGAAAAACCACCAGGAAAAGCCAAAATCTGAAATTCAGAGAGCATTTTTGGTTTTGCAATCAAATCATTGATATGTACAATTTCAGCGACTCCTCCGACAGATTCAAAAGCAAATTTTGTTTCTTCTTCGCAATTCAATCCGTAACCTGACATTATTATTACCTTGGGTTTTTTAAATTTTGTTTTTATTTTATTCATTTTATTCCATTTTATTTCATTTTATTTGAAAAACTATGGTAAATAGTATGTAATTTATTTACATTTGTATCAATTATCTTTTTGTCTTTTAAATCAGTAACTATTAATTTACTATTTTTTGAAACCTGCCCAATTTTTTTATTTGGAATTTCTTTAATTATTTTTTCAAATTTTGAGACATTTTTTGGTGCAACTGATACGAGAATTCTCCCCTGGCTTTCAGAAAATAGCGCCTGATCTTCATTTAAAATTTCTCCAGGAATATCTTTGATAGATACCTGGCACCCTAGCATTCCACCGATTGAAGCTTTCGCAAGAGCAACGGCAAATCCCCCAGATGTAATTGAAATTGATGAATTTATTAATTCTTTTTTTATTACTTCTTCTAAGACTAAGTAGGTTTTCAAATTTTTTTCTAAATTTACTTTTGGAACATTATTACCGATTGCATCATTTTTATTCTTATATGAAAGTAATTTATAATATTCTCCTGCACCAAGTTCATTATTTGTTTCTCCCAATAAATATACAAAATCCCCAGCATTTTTAAATTCAGGTGAAACAACTTTGTTAAAATCAGGAATTACTCCGATAGTGGAAATCAAAAGTGTGGGCGGAATTGAAATTGCAACAGGATTACCTTTTTCATCAAATCCCCTAAAGTCATTAAACATACTATCTTTTCCTGAAATCAAAGGTGTTCCATAACCTACAGAGTAATCAAAACAGGCTTTTACGGCCTCTATAAGCTCATATAAACGATTTTTGTCATAAGAAGAGCACCAACAGAAGTTGTCTAAAATAGCTAGCTCTGACAACGTTCCACCACTTACAATTACATTTCTAACTGCCGTATCAAGTGCCGATGCGGCCATGTGATAAGTACTAATATCTCCATATGATGGATAAAGACTAGAGGATAAAATAACACCTTTTTTAGAAGAAAAAACAGGACGAAAAACTTGTGCATCGGTATTTATTCGTCCACGCCCTGAAAGAGGTTTTAGGACAGAAGATGCTTGAACTTCGTGATCGTATTGCTCACTAATAAAAGAAAATCCACTAATGTTTTTATTAGAAATCAATTCCTCTAGAATTTTTGTTCTTGTACCTTTTGAGATTTTTGGTTCAGGAAAATTATTTTCTATAAATTTACTTTCAAGTGGACGCTCGGGCAATCCTTCATGTAAAAATTCTAAATCAATATTCATTATTATCTTGCCACCATATTTCACTATACATTTCCCAGAATTTGTAAATTCTCCAACCACGGTTGCCTCTACCCCACGACTATCCATAAGTTTTTTAAATACCTCCCACTTTTTCTTTGGAACAGATAATGTCATTCTCTCTTGGGATTCTGAAATCCAAATTTGCCATGGTTGTAATCCTGGATATTTTAGTGGAACTTTTTCAAGATCTACTTCCGCACCCCCGCATTCTTTCGCCATCTCTGCAATTGAACAAGAAATTCCTCCTGCGCCATTGTCTGTGATACTACTGTATAAATCCATCATTCGTGCTTCTTTTACAATTGCATCACTCAATTTTTTCTGAGTAATCGGATCTCCTATCTGCACAGCAGTAGCTGGACTTGAAGAATCCATAGTAACTGAAGAAAATGTAGCACCATGTATTCCATCAGCACCAACTCTTCCCCCTACGACTACTATATAGTCACCTACTTGGGCTTGTTTTTCATGAGAAGGCTTTCCGTTTATTTTTTTAGGAATTAAACCAACTGTTCCAACAAAAACCAAAGGCTTTCCTCGAAACCTATCATCATATTTTACAAAACCAGAAACTGTAGGAATCCCAGAGCAATTACCACCGACATTAACCCCCTTTATGACTCCTTCCATAATACGTTTCGGTGGAAACATCTTTTGCTTCTTTTCTTTATCTCGGTACAAGGCTCGTTCATCTTCTGGATTCCCAAAACAAAAACCATATGCATTAGCAACAGGTTTTGCCCCAAGACCGAACCCAATAGTATCGCGATTTACTCCTACAATGCCTGTGATGGCTCCTCCAAATGGATCAAGCGCAGAAGGGCTATTGTGAGTTTCAACTTTGTGTGTAATTAAAAAATCATCATCAAAAATAATGCCTCCAGAATTATCAGAAAAAACCGAAACACAAAAATCTTTATCCCCTTTATTCTTCCTAATTAAATTAGTAGCACCTTTTATATACGTTTTATATAAGCCATCCTTTATCGTATCAATCGGATTTGCAAAAATAGTATGTTTGCAGTGCTCACTCCATGTTTGAGCTAATGCCTCAAGCTCAATATCTTTTGGGTCTCTGCCTAGTTTGTTAAAATATTCTTGGATTACTTTCATTGAGATTAAATCAAGTGCAAGTGGCCCTCGTCTGACACCTCTGTCATCTTTTATACCTTCTTTACCAATTCTTATGAGTTCTTCATCAGACACATTAAGCGAAACAATAGAAACTGGCGTTCTTTTTTCCAAAACGACTTCCGGAACCTTTAATGATAAACCTCTTTCTTTTTTTACTTCTTTAAAACACAAAACACTTCCTCGTTCTATTAAAGGATTATGAAGTGATAGTGAAATTTTTCTAGCGTCATCTAGTTTTACTTTGCCAGAAACCAAAAATATTTTAGACGAATAAACTTTTAAGTTTGAATTTTTTTCTAAATGTAAAAAATCAGTGAGGGTTTCCTTTGCTGTATTTCCAACATTGTCAGTTACTCCTGGCAAATATCCGATTTCAATAGCGTAATCAAAAACATTTACACAACTTACTATTTCATTTATCGAAAAATTTTCAAGAATCGGATTTGTTAAAATTTTTGCTGATTCTAAAACCTGATCAACTGAAATATCTCCATCTATTAAATATGAATCGATAATAGAAATTGCTTTAATTTTCCCAGAGATAAGAGAATTCCATGATTTTAAAAAGAGCCCCGTATGGCTCTCTTTTATTTTCGGAATTACATATATCCTAGAAATCATATGCGCACATTATAATATATTTTTTATAAAAAATACATTTTTATTTTATTGACAAATACGTTTTAAGCGTGGTATCATATAGCAAACATTCTTGAGTATTAACCCAAAAAACAATGATATGGTAACAAATGATCCGTATGTAGTAGGAATGAACCATTTCGTAATTGTTGGAACAGCCAACATCCTTCCTAGCCCAGAAAAAAAAGAGGAAGAAACAGAAGGAAAGATTAACATGAGCGCTTACTCTGTCCCTGGGTGTTTGCCAGATAGTAGAGATAAGGCAAATTGAACACGGTTATAAAATATTCAAGAGCCTAACCAGCTCTTTTTTTATTTTACAAAAGGATTGAAATTCGTATCAGTGTCATAATAGTCTTCCCCTTCTTCCTTTTTTAAGAAATTAACTACCTTGTAAGTTGCTGGTGTAAAGATTATTTCAATAGCTGTCTTAAAAACATAATTTGAAATTATTAATGTGATAAGTAGAGAGTTTGGCAAAATTCCCCAAAAAGCTATCAGGATAAAAAGAATGCTGTCCACAAATTCTCCGATAATAGTTGAGCCAATAGTCCTTGCCCAAAGTATTTTTCCTTTTGTCCATATTTTCATTTTTGCAAGTATATATGAATTAGAAAATTCTCCACAAGCATAAGCGATCAAGCTTGCGAAAACTATTCTTGGAGTTAGCCCCAAAATCAAATCGTAAGCACTTTGATTATTCCAACCAGAAGCAGAGGGCAGTTTACCAACGACAATAAATACAAGAGACATAAGAAGTGCCATAAAAAATCCTAGCCAGATTACTCCCTTAGTATTTTTGTAACCATATACTTCCGTTAAAATATCTCCAAAAATATAACTCAACGGAAAAAGTAAAGTCCCTCCATCAAAGGTGAACCACCCAAAATCAACAATCTTTGTCGAAGCAACGTTTGAAATAAGTAATACTGAAACAAAAAATACACTTATTACTCCTAAATATTTATAACTCTTTTGCATGGATTTTATTCTATCATATATTCCCTTTGTATTTTAGTATTAATCTTCATGAAAAGTTCACGTCAGAATAATACAATATAGACATTGTAAAATAAAAGAAATACAATAAGGAACGGTTGAATTTATAAAAATAATATAAGTAAGAAAAAATATGAAAACATGGAATATAGATAGTGCTCATTCGGAAATTGGCTTTAAGGTAAAACACCTTATGATTTCGAATGTTAGAGGTAAATTTAATAGTTTTAAAGGAAGTATAGAAATGGAAGATGAAGATTTTACAAAAGCGGTAATTTCTTTTAGCGCTGATACTGCAAGTATAAATACAGAAAATGATATGCGAGATAAACACCTACAATCTCCTGATTTTTTTGATTCTGCTTCATTCCCTACTTTATCTTTTAAATCTAAAAGTATTACAAAAAGAAGTGATAATAAATTTGAAGTGACAGGAGAACTAAACATGCATGGAATAACAAAAGAAATTATTCTTGATACAACTTTAAATGGAACAATCACAGGAATGGATGGAGCAAAAATGATGGGCTTTGAAATACTTGGCTCGCTTAGTCGTAAGGATTTTGGTCTCACTTGGAATGCACCGATAGAACAAGGTGGAGTTGTGGTTTCAGATGAAGTAAAACTTGAAATAAATACTGAATTCAAGGAAGTAAAATAAGCTAAAAAATGTTATTATAAGGGTATGAAAGTACTTGCTCTTTCTTGTTCACCTTCTCGTGGAAGAAATTCTGACACAATGTTAGACCATTTTATCTTGGGAATGAAAGAAATTACTGGTATTGAAGTAGAAAAAATTTACCTGGAAGATATCCCTATCGATACTTACAAATATGAAAATAGTAAGGGGCCCCAAGAATATGAAGCAAAATTCAAAGAGTTGTCAGAAAAAATCACTAAAGAAATATTCGGGCTAGTTATTGCTACTCCAACCTACAATTTTGCTGTCCCCTCTCATTTAAAAAATTTCATAGACAGAATGAGATTTTTTGCGCTAGATCTAAGTAGAAAAAATAAATTAAAACAGCCCGTTGGGATGCTCGGACATTTGAGAACTTATTTTTTAGTATCAGGAGGAACTCCTAATTGGGCAGAACATATTTTGTTTTTTGTTTTTCCATCTTTTTGGTTAAGAGGTGTCTTTTTATATTTCAATGCCAAAGTCATGGGAGCATATTACAGTGGTGATGTAAAAACTTTTCAAAATACAAAAATACTTAAGAAATGTTTCAAAAAAGGGAAAAAATACGCTCAAAAAATTAAAAAACATGAAAATCAAGGGGTCCTAGAAGATATTTTCTGGCGCCCTCCTCAAGTCGATTAAAGTTTTTTATTTAATTCCGGAATCAAGTTTTGGAGTAACTATTATTTGTGTGCCATTTATTGTGTAATTAAATTCTGACTTTCCTTGGATATGACCATCTTCATAGGTTAATAACATTGTTCCGCTTTTTGTTGATGGATTTATATTCACAACAGTCGCATACCACGAACCACCTAAAACAGGTTTCTCTTTTACAATTGTATTAATATTTTCACGAACATATTTTTCAACTAGATTTTGGTCTTGTAATCTTTCACAATCAATCTGCGACATTTGAAGTCCAGGAGTTAATTTGATGGCATCTTTGTATACATATGTTCCATCTCCTCGATCTACCATTTCACCACCCAAGGCAAAAGCACTTCCTTCACCAAATTCAATTCTTAATTGTTCCGTCACCCGCATGCCTTCACCCAATGAATTCCACCAAACATCAGCAATTCGTCCACTAATTTTTGGATCCATAGGCCCAATGGTTCCGATAAATGTGCCTACCTTGCTATCTTTTTCTGCTAAAAGAGTTTGATATTCTCCTGTTACTTTATCGCCTTTGTCTCCTGTGATATTCATTTTAAGCCAAACGCGATCAACAAAACCACGTGATGTTTCTTTTTGGTATTGGTAACACATAGCAATTGGTTCTTTTGGTGTTGGCACTATTACAACATTTTCATTTTTAGTATTAACAAAATAAATAATGGTCCCAATCAAAACAACTACAACCAAAACAATATAAATTAGTATTTTTTTCATATAAATAAAGACGTTGAAAGACTTAAATTATTACAAGATTAATTATATCAAAACGTTTAGATTTGTTATATTTTTTTTAATACAAAAATATTCCTACCGACATAAATAAATGTTACGAGATCTTATTAAACTCTGTTTTTGTGGGGATAAGTGTATCTGGATCTATTGCCTCCTTTTCTTCTTCGAATACAAGAGCAAATTCTGGGATATCGATACGGATACCTTCTTTGTCGATGACTATGGGAACAATTATCTTATTCAAACCACTAGCATTGTTCAATCCAAAATATCTATGGGCAGGAATCGATAAATTAAGAACATAACGATAAATTCTTGCTAAGACTTTATTTATAATTGGAGTATTGGATCGGATAATAATTTCTTCTTCTCCGACCTCTATTGAACATCGACGAATCCCTTTACGTATAATTCCTTCTGCCCATAAATCTCGTAGGGATTTTTTTACATCTGGGTCTTCCATAAATCCAAATCTAATCTGAGCTGAAATAACCCCATTCCCGAAATTAACAACTTTATATCTATCTTTTAACACAAACGGGATTCTTTCTTGGTGAATTGTGAGAAGCATCAAGTGTTTTGGAATTACACCACTTCTTTTTAAGAAGATTCTAAGTGTTGCTGGTATTCCATCTTGTAGTTCATTAACTGGGTGAGAAGATAGAAGTACTACCATTCTATCTGATTCAACAATATTTCTAGGCCTACTGTCTTCTAAGATACCTCCAGAACGTTCAAGTTTTCTTTTTAGATCTATATACCAACTCAGAGATTTTCTTCCACCGTAGATTTTATATGCCACGCCAATAGTTTTTCTACCCCATTGCCATATCCACATTATAAAAAAAATCATCAAGCCAACAATAATGGGCATATAGCCACCATGAAAAAACTTAACAAGGTTTGCACCCAAAAAAATAATATCAATAATGATTAAAAATCCACAGATGGGAACAGAAACGTAATCAGGCCATTCAAATTTATATTTGGCCACTACGAAAAATGCCATAGTCGTGATTGCCATGGTTCCTGTTACCGCGATACCGTATGCAGCAGCAAGATTTCCTGAGTTTCGAAAAAATATTACAAGAAATGCACAACCAATAAAAAGTGCCCAATTTATGAAAGGCATATATATTTGACCACCCATGTCTCTATTTGTGTGTAGAACTCTAAGACGTGGAAAAACACCCAATGCCATTGCCTGATATGTAAGCGAAAAAGCCCCAGATATTAACGCTTGACTTGCTATAACTGTTGCCAACGTTGAAAGAATGACCATGGGAATTAGCGCCCAGTTAGAAACAAGTGCATAGAATAGATTCCCCCCAGCAATAGGTGTGGGATCGAGTAACCGCGCACCCTGTCCCAAGTAGTTAATAATTAGGGCGGGGTAAACGAAAAAAAACCATGCTTTCGTTATTGCCTTTCTTCCAAAGTGTCCCAAATCAGCAAAGAGTGCTTCGGCTCCAGTTACGCACAAGACTACAGTGCCAATAATCCATATCGAGTTTATACCCTCTCTATATAAAAAACGTATTCCAAATAGTGGATTAATGCTTTGAAAAATTTCAGGACTTTTCAATATATAAGGAATAGAAAAACCAATAAGAGAAACCAACCACAGAATCATTATTGGGCTAAAATAGGAAGCAACTTTTTCTGTACCCTTTTTTTGAATGGCAAATAATACAAAAAGGATTATCAAGGTAAGTGGTATAATAAGATTTATGGTACTGGGAAGCGCTATGGCAAGTCCTTCCACTGCAGAAATTACTGAAATTGCAGGAGTTATCATTCCATCTCCGTACAAAAGAGCGGCACCAAATAAAATAAGAACACTAATTGATAAATATACTTTTTGCGGAATTTTGTAATGATTATTTTTTATAAGACCGAGAAGCGATAAAATACCACCCTCACCGTCATTATCAGCTCTCATTATTAAGAGGACGTATTTAAAAGAAACAACTATAAAAAGAGTCCAGAAAAAAAGTGATACTGCGCCCAGCACATTTGGTAAATCAGCAACAATAGGATTATGCCCCAAAAAAGTTTCCTTTAAAGCATAGAGGGGAGATGTACCAATGTCCCCAAAAACTACTCCTAGAGCGAGAATCGCAAGTCCTATACTCCCCTTAGTTTTATTATCCATTGAACTATTGGCATGTGTTGATTTCTCACGATTTATAATTTCTCTGAAAGTTTTCATATTTAATATTTTTTTATTGCAATATAGATTATATGCTAGCCACTAGATAAATACTAGCCCAAAAATACTTCCAGAGTTCACAAAGCACACAACGTTACGTATAATAAAACACTCGGATAGAATTTATCTGTCCTTGCGTTATTATTGCGGGCGATTAGAAATTTGGAATCGGCTATTACATAGCCAGGTACTTTTCCATCTCACTTCGTTCGCAAGGAAAAGTCTTTCGATTCCCTCCGTAAGCAAAGCAGTTTGCTTACTATCGCACAACAAAAAAAGACAGTTTCACTGTCTATTTTTTGTAGCGGGCCGTCTCGTGCTAGCTGTCAATGGCGGGCGATGAGGGAATCGAACCCCCGACCGCGGTTTTGGAGACCGAAGTTATACCACTTAACTAATCGCCCATATCCTGACCGGAGTCAGGATACAGAAATACGAAAATTTAGAAACTAACGTATTCCCTAGGATCTTTT
>CAIVNB010000014.1 GCA_903907175.1 uncultured bacterium | reverse complement strand
GATTAAAAAGAGTTACGAACTTTTAGGACTTGAAACTTTTTTAACTACAGGAGAGGATGAAACGCGTGCTTGGACGATAAAAATTGGTTCTTCGGCGCCAGTTGCTGGAATGGCAATACATACTGATTTTCGAGATAAATTCATACGAGCAGAAGTTATAAATTGGAAAGTTTTATTGGATGCTGGTTCGTATGGAAATGCCAAAGCAAAAGGCCTTGTTAAAACTGAAGGCAAGGATTATATAGTAAAAGACGGTGATGTCATTGAATTTAAGATATAAAAAAATAATAAGAATTCTTAAAAAAGGGGGGGTTGGAGTAATGCCGACGGATACCATTTATGGGCTTGTTGGTAGCGCATATTCCCAAGTTGCCATAGATAAGATATACAAAATAAAAAAGCGAAACAAAAAAAAGAAATTAATTGTTTTGATATCTTCACTTAAAGACTTAGAAAAATTCAAAGTAAAGGTAGACTCAAATACGAAGAAAATTTTAAATAATTTTTGGCCAGGTAAAGTTAGTATCATTTTAAATGATATTGCTTTTAGATTACCAAACAAAAAATCTCTAATAGAAATTCTTAAAAAGACTGGGCCACTTGTGGCGCCAAGTGCTAATCCTGAAAGATTAAAACCAGCTCTAAATATTACACAAGCAAAAGAATACTTTGGCAATAATGTAGACTTCTATTTATCTGGCGGAACTTCGAAAACACATTCATCAACATTAATAAGAATAAATAAAAAAGGAGAAGTTGAAGTTCTTCGTGGTATACTAAAATAAATATGGAAAACAAGATAAAAATTTTTTATTCAAAAGACTGGCCATCCGATTTAGTGGGAAAGCAAGACTATGAAATGCTTGATACGGGCAATGGTGAAAAACTAGAACGTTTTGGGCATTATACTTTCATAAGGCCTTATGAAAGTGCCTTTTGGGGTAAAACTTTATCTGAAAAAGAATGGGGAAAAGCCGATGGTAAATTTTGGAGTTCAAAAATTGATACAAAAAATAAACTTCCTTCATTGAAAAAAAGCGTAGGTGGGTGGAAAATGAAGAATGATATTAAAGAAAAATGGGTTATGTCTTACAAGGGAGTAAAATTTCACGCTTTTCCAACGCCCTTTAGACATTTAGAATTTTTCCCTGAACAAGCAAGCCATTGGGATTTTATCGAAGAAAAGATAAAGAATGCCAAAAGACCTATTAAATTTTTGAATTTATTTGGTTATACGGGGGTGGCTAGTTTATTTGCATTAAAAGGAGGGGGAGATGTGACGCACCTAGATGCATCAAAACAAACATTATCTCTTGTAAAAGAAAATCAAAAACTTTCAGGAATGGAAGAGTTTCCAATGCGTATTATTTTGGATGATGCTGTAAAATTTATCGAAAGGGAAATCAAAAGAGGTAATAAGTATGATTGTGTAATTATGGATCCTCCTAAATTTGGACGTGGCCCTAAGGGGGAGATCTGGAAAATAGAAGAAAATTTACCAGAACTTTTATCTAAAATAAGAAAAATACTGAGCGATAAGCCACTTTTTGTGATTTTAACATCTTATGCGATTGAAGCATCGTCTCTTTCTCTTGGGTATGCATTAGAAGAAACGATGAAAGGGTTAAAAGGAAAAGTTGAAGCAGGAGAACTTTGTATTTTAGAAAAATCAAACAATCGGACGATTCCACTTGCTAATACTGCAATTTGGTCTGTCGAGTAATGATTATTTTATACTTTTATTTTTAAGCTCCGAAATTTCATTCATTAAATCTTGTAGATTTTTTTCTATCTTTTCAAAAATAACTTTTGGTTTTTCTTCTTCAATGTCTTCCACATCTTCCTGAATCTCATCGACATCTTTTTGAATTTCATCCACATCTTCCTGAATCTCATCGACATCTTTTTGAATTTCATCCACATCTTCCTGAATTTCTTCAATATCCTCGGATACTTCTTCGAGCTCTTCGCCGTGTCTATTTACAGTCATTTGGATAAAAATTGATAAATAAATTGCTTCTAGCGAAACTATTGTTGTCAAAACAAGCATTACTTTATCAAATCCGATATCAGAAAAAGCGAGAGCAATCATAATTCCAAAAAATATTGTATGCACAATAAGTGAAAATGGAGATCCTATCCATTTAACAAACTTATCAGAAAGTTTCCTCATTCTTTTTTTGTGTTCTTTTAAAGTCATTTTTTTACAAATAAAAAGAACCTTTCGGTCTTTTTTGGTACGTTTTCATTATAGCATATTTTTGGTATAATGAGTCAATGGAAAATATAAATCAATTAGAAGAAAAAGCCAAGCTAAACGTAGGATTCTTTTTCTTATGTTTAGGATTATTAATAACATTGATAACATCCGTTGTTTCACTACTTAATTTGATCTTTGGTGTATTAGACAAACAGTTTCCAGATGTATTAAATGCTGCCTACCAATATGGATATTCTACTTATGCATATGAAGGGATAAGATCATCTTTGGCAACTTTGATAATATTTTTCCCAATTTTTTTAATTGTTTGTTATTTTTGGAAAAAGCATACAAAAAATGAAATGGGACACATTAATGAAGTTATAAAAAAATGGTTGGTGTATATAATTTTATTTTTATCAGCTATTGTTATTGCCATTGATTTAGTTATTCTTGTTCGATATTTTGTTTCTGGAGAAGTGACAAGTAGGTTTATTTATAAAATAATTGCTACTTTTGTCACTGCAAATATTATTGGTAAATATTTTTATATTTCTGAATTTTGGAAAAAAGAGGGAATGATTAAAAAATTGAATAAAATAGTCAATCCTATTGCTGGTGTTCTTTTAGTAGTATTAGCTATATTTTATAGTTTTTATATTATGGGTAGCCCCAATACACAGCGTTTGCTTCGATTAGATGATAAGAGAATTACAGATTTACAAAGTATTCAATATCAAATAATAAATTATTGGCAACAAAAAGAGAAATTACCAGAAAATTTAACATTACTTGTAAATCCTATGACAGGCTTTTCTATGCCTATTCCGCCAGATTTTTCAAAAGGAGAACAATATGAATATAGTATTAAAGAACCACTTAAATTTGAACTTTGTGCAAACTTTTCTTTATCTACGCCAAAAGGGCTGGATGGATCAAAAAATTATTATGGTGGCGTAGTAATGCCAACTGGCAATAATTCTCCTATAGTACTGGCTGTTCCAGCTGGGGGAATAAATGAATCCTGGGATCATGGAGTAGGAAGGACTTGCTTTCTAAGGACTATAGATAAAGACATCTATCCTCCATTTCCAAAACCTTTGAAATAAAAAATATAGGATGAAAAATTACGATCATAACCCTCCTCCGCTAAAGCCTCGGACGGGCAAGGAAAAATATGAAAGAATATAATCACAAAACAATAGAAAAAAAATGGCAAAGTGAATGGGAAAAGAATAAAATTTATTTTGCATCTTCAAAATCCAAAAAGTCAAAATTTTATGGTCTTATTGAATTTCCTTATCCATCTGGAGACGGGCTTCATGTAGGTCATCCAAGACCATATATAGGCATGGATATCATTTCCAGAAAGAAAAGAATGGAAGGTTACAACGTTCTTTATCCTATGGGGTGGGATGCGTTTGGATTGCCTACAGAAAACTATGCTATAAAAACAGGGATTCAACCAAAAATTGTAACTAAAAAAAATACAGATACTTTTCGCAGGCAGACAAAATCTCTTGGTGTTTCTTTTGATTGGTCGCGAGAAATAAATACTACTGATCCAAGCTATTACAAATGGACCCAATGGATATTTTTGCAGTTTTTTAAAAAGGGTTTGGCATATAAGGCAAAAAGTGAGATAAATTGGTGTCCAAAAGATAAAATTGGTCTTGCAAACGAAGAAGTTGTAGATGGTAAATGTGAGCGCTGTGGGGCTGAAACTATCAAAAAAGAAAAAGAGCAATGGATGCTTGCAATTACAAAGTACGCTGATAGGCTCGATAAGGATTTAGATTTAGTAGATTATCCAGAACGAGTAAAGCTTTCGCAAAGAAATTGGATAGGGAAATCAGAAGGTTCTGAAATTGAATTCAAGGTAAAAAACTTTAATGAAAAAATTAAAGTGTTCACGACAAGAGCAGATACACTTTTTGGTGTTACTTATGTTGTACTTGCACCAGAGCATGAATTGGTTCAAAAATTAAAATCACAAATTTCAAATTGGAGTGAGGTTGAAAAGTATATTAATACTGTAAAAAATAAATCAGATCTAGAACGGGCAGAAAATAAAGAAAAGACCGGCGTTGAATTGAAGGGGGTATTGGCTATTAATCCTGCAAACGACGAGGGCGTTCCTGTATGGATTGCAGATTATGTATTGCCTCATTACGGCACAGGGGCAGTGATGGCAGTTCCTGCACACGACGAAAGAGACTTTCTATTTTCAAAGAAATATAATTTGCCAATAAAAAGAGTTGTTGAACCAATTTTTATACAAACAGAAGGGGATGGAGCAGTGAGAGAAAATTTGCCTTTTATAAAAAGAAATGCGATCTGTGCAATTGTTAGGAATCCAAAAACTGACAAATATTTATGCACAAGTTGGAAAAATTATCATATGCATGGGTTGGTGACTGGTGGAGTTGAGAAGGGTGAAGATCCAATAGAAACTGCATTAAGAGAAATATATGAAGAAACCGGATATAAAAATGTAAAATTAGTAAAAGATCCAAAATTTGCTTTACATAGTCAGTTTTACCATCGTGTAAAAAAAGAAAATAGATGGGCAAGATTTCAATATTTCTTTTTTGAGTTAATCGATGAAGAACAAGACACTATTAGTGATAAAGAATCTGCTTTACATGAAGTTGTATGGAAAACGAAAGATGAGATAAAAACTTTTTTTACAGTTATAGAGGGACAGTTTACTCATAACTTTATAAATAATCCTAATTATATTTATACAGGCGATGGATTATTACATAATTCTCTTAAATTTGACGATCTTGAATCAGGAGAAACTCGTAAAGAGATTACTGAATTTGTTGGCGGAAAAATTGTTACTAAATTTAAGTTACGAGACTGGGTTTTTTCCAGACAAAGGTATTGGGGTGAGCCTATCCCTGTTATAAATTGTGAAAAATGTGGACTTGTACCGGTTCCTGATAAAAATCTTCCAGTTAAATTGCCAGAAGTAAAAAGTTATAAACCGACCGATACTGGGGAAAGCCCACTTGCTGGAATTTCGAAATGGGTAAATATAAAATGTCCAAAGTGTGGTGGTAAGGCAAAAAGGGAAACAGACACAATGCCAAACTGGGCAGGAAGCTCATGGTATTATTTACGATATACAGACGTAAAAAACAAAAAAGAATTTGCATCTAAGGCGAATCTTAAGTATTGGCTTGGGAACAAAGCACAAGGCGGTGGAGTTGATTGGTACAATGGAGGCATGGAACATACGACATTGCATCTTTTATATTCTCGTTTTTGGCATAAGTTTTTGTATGATTTGAAATTAGTGCCAACTGTTGAGCCATATAAAAAGCGTACGAGTCATGGCATGATATTGGGCGAAGGGGGAGTAAAGATGTCTAAGTCTCTTGGCAATGTTGTGAATCCTGATGAAATTGTGAAAATATATGGTGCAGATACTTTACGTGTGTATGAAATGTTTATAGGTCCATTTGAAGAAGCTGCTGTTTGGAATACCGATAGTATTATTGGGGCAAGAAGATTTATCGAAAAAGTTTGGAGAATAGGGGAGAAAGTTTTGAAACAGAAAAATTCTTTCGGTGTAACCCTTCCCGGAGTACTGGGCGGGACCCACACCGCTGCGAATTCTTCTATTCCAAAACTTTTGAATAAGACTATTAAAAAAGTTTCAGAAGATATTGAGGCAATGCGTTTTAATACAGCAATTTCGGCGATGATGATATTAGCAACAGAAATGGAAAAATCAAATAATGTTGATGTGAATGATTTTAAAAAATTCTTAAAGATTTTAGCTCCCTTTGCTCCACACGTAACACAAGATATTTGGAGTTCACTCAAGGAGAAGAAAGATATAAATATTTCAGAGTGGCCAAAATATGATGAAAAGTTGATAAAAGATGAAGAAATAAAAATAGTAGTGCAAGTTAATGGCAAAGTTCGTGCAGAGATGATGATAGAAGTAGATGTAGATGATGAAAAAGTAAAAAATCTTGCAAAAAATGACATAAGTGTTTTGAAGTTCATTGGGGACAAAGAAATAAAGAAAATTATTTATGTAAAAAATAGGCTAGTTAATATTGTTGTTTAATGGAGAAAATTTTTAAAATTTTTAATAAAGAATACACAAACATAAACCAAGCTGCAATTCTTCTTGGTTCTCTTACGCTACTATCTCAGATTTTGGCCCTTTTTCGAGACCGTTTTATTGCACATTTCGTAGGTCCGGGGGCAGAACTTGATGCGTATTATGCAGCTTTTCGTATCCCTGACCTTATTTTTATTTCCATAGCATCTCTTGCTTCAATTACAGTGCTTATTCCTTTTATCACTGCAAAAATGAAAGGGGAGAATGTGACTCCTGAGGCAAAAAAATTCTTAAATGATGTTTTTTCAGTATTTTTTGTTTCTATGACTTTTGTTTCAATAATTGTTTTTTTCTTAATGCCTTACCTCGTTCACTTTATAGCTCCAGGATTTGCACCTATAATGCAGGGCAAAGTTATAATGCTATCTCGCATAATGCTTCTCTCTCCTATTTTAATGGGGCTTTCTAATCTTTTTGGTACAATTACTCAAGTTTTTCGAAAATTTTTCATATATTCATTAAGCCCTGTTTTTTACAATGTAAGTATTATTTTTGGTATTGTATTTCTTTACCCTATTTTTGGTATAAAAGGTATGGCTTTTGGAGTCATATTAGGAGCCTTCATGCACTTTTTGATTCAAGCTATTTCTTCATATTTTTGTGGATTTAAACCAAAATTCTCTTTTTCAATTAATTTTAAAGACATAAAAAATGTTGTAATTATATCCCTACCTAGAACATTAGGTCTTTCTTTTAACAGTCTTGCACTTATTGCAATTATTGCTTTCGCTTCATTTTTAAAAAGCGGGTCTATATCAGTTTTTAATTTTTCATTTAATTTACAATCAGTTCCACTGAATATTATTGGTATATCATATGCAGTAGCAGCTTTTCCAACTTTAGTAAAATCTTTTTCTTCTGGCAAAATAGATGAATTTAAAAATCACTTAAAGGGAGCGGCTCGCCAAATAATCTTTTGGTCTTTGCCTATCACTTTTCTTTTTATTGTGCTTCGTGCTCAAATTGTTCGTGTAATTTTGGGTTCTGGTTCTTTTTCTTGGGATAATACTAGACTCGTAGCAGCTTCACTCGCTGTATTTTCAATTTCTATTATGGCACAAGGTTTAATTGCGCTTTTTGCTCGTGCGTATTATGCAGGAGGGAATACTCGTAAACCCTTGCTTATCAATTTTATTTCTTCTTTTTCTATTGTTTTATTTTCTTTTTTCTTTTTATATATTTTTAAAAATTTCCCCTTTTTCAAATATTTTATTGAATCACTATTTAAAGTTTCAAACATAGAAGGTACCGATATCTTGATGCTTCCACTCGCTTATTCCTTAGGTACGATAATAAATCTTGGTTTATTGTGGTATTTTGTAAAAAAAGATTTTATGCAAAAAGAACAATTTATCTTCAAAGCTTTTTTCCAAAGTCTTGGTGCGTCATTTTTCATAGGAACTGTGGCTTATATAGGTTTAAATATTTTCTCACCAATTTTTGGTACGACAACTTTTTTGGGTATATTCTTACAAGGTTTTATTTCAGGTATCTTGGGAATATTTGCTGGAATTATAGTATTATATCTATTTAAAAATGAAGAATTAAAAGATCTTATAGGAGTATTTAAAACAAAGTTCTGGAAAGTGAAAGTAATTGTTCCATCTCAAGAAGAGCTTTAAAATTAAATTTTTATGTGGTATAATGTTTAGGTCCTTTTTTAGGGGTGTCTTTGGGGATTTTAAAAAACATTATTATAGATATGAATAATCAGGTTAAAATATGCCAAAATTGCAAGGATGAATTCATTATAGAACTCGAAGATTTTAATTTTTATGAAAAGATAAAAGTTCCTCCGCCAACTTTTTGCCCAGATTGTCGTACTGTCAGGCGATTGTGTTGGAGAAATGAAATGTCTTTATTTAAAAGAAAATGTGATGCTCCGGGACATGGTGAAACACTAATATCTTTTATTCACCCAGACGAAAAATTGGTTGTTTATGATGGAAAATATTGGTGGGGAGATGAATGGAATCCACTTTCATGTGGAAAAGATTATGATTTTTCAAAACCTTTTTTTACTCAATGGAAAGAATTAAGAGATAGTTTTCCTATTCAATGTCTTTCAAACATTAAAGCTACCGATAGCGATTATTGCAATGTAGCTGAAGGAAGCAAAGACAGTTATATGTGTTCAGGCTCTTGGCAAATAGAAAGAACATATTACTCAAATAGAATTGCAGAAATAAAAGATTCATCGGATCTTTATATTGTTCACAAATCAGAACTTTGTTATGACGATATTCTTTGCAAGGAATGTTACCACTTACTATATTCTATTAACTGTAAAGGTTGTGTTGATTCTTATTTTTTATATGATTGCATTGGATGTATAAATTGTTTTGGTTGTAGTAATCTTAGAAATGAATCTTATTGTATTTGGAATGAACAACTTACAAAGGAAGAATATAATAAGCGTTTTAAAAAAATCGATCTTTCTGATTATAAAACTGTTTTAGAATTAAAGAAAAAATTTGAAGAACTTTGCTCAAAATCAATTCATCGTTTTTCTACCCAGATCAAATCAGTAAATTCAACAGGGGACAATTTAGATGGAGCAAGAAATTGCAAGGTTTGTTTTGATGCTTCAGGAGTAATAGAGGATTCAAAATATATTCATTGGGCAGCAAAAAGTGTTAAAGACGCTTATGATTCTGGCCCCGGAGTAGGTTTTGCGGAACTTACTTATGAGGTTTTTGATACTGGAGTAGGCAATTTTAGGAGCTTGTTTACTAGTGTGGTTTATGGTTCAAATAATATTGAATATTCTTTTAATTGTCATGGTTGTGATAATCTTTTTGGTTGTATTGGGCTTAGAACTAAAAAATATTGTATTTTGAATAAACAATATACAAAAGAAGAATACGAAGAAATTATTCCAAAGATAAAAAAACAAATGGAAAAAATTCCATATATTGACAAAAGAGGGCTTATTTATAAATATGGTGAATTTTTTCCAAGTGAACTTTCGACCTTTTGTTATAATGAAACTCAGGCGCAGGACTATTTTCCGCTAACAAAAGAAAAAGCACAAGAGATGGGTTATCGTTGGCGCAATGGCGTAACTCATAAATATGATACAACCATAGAGTTTTTTGATTTACCAGATAAGTTAGAAGATACACAAGGCTCAATTCTAAATGAAATTATAGGTTGCCCAAATAGAAATAAAGATGGTCGTTGTAGAGGAGCGTATAAAATAACAGAAGGTGAATTAAATTTATATAGGAGACTTGGAGTGCCTCTACCGCGACTGTGTTTTTTATGTCGACATGAAAATAGGTTAAAAAATAGAAATCCAATGAAACTTTGGAAAAGAAAATGTATGTGTAATAAAGAGAAACATGACCATAAGGGAGAATGTAATATTGAATTTGAAACAACTTATGCACCAGACAGAAAAGAGATTTTGTATTGCGAAAAATGTTATCAAAAAGAAGTTTATTAAATTGAAAAAAGGTGAAAAAAGTGATAAAATAAAAAGATATCATGCCAAAGTTAAATCGAGTACAAATAATCAAATATGCTCCACCGCCACCAGAATTACCGGTTTTCGGCAAAGTAAAACCTGAAGAAACATCTTTTTTTGGACGTACAAATTATGTAGCAGCATTAGAAGAGAAAAAGTTTATTTTTGGCATAAAAAGAGTGGACCGCAGAAGACATTTATATATTATTGGTAAATCGGGAGTTGGTAAAACAAAACTCTTAGAGCTTTTTATTCGCCAGGATATTACATATAATCATGGGCTTTGTCTTATCGATCCACACGGAGATGTGGTGGAGGCGATTTTAGATTTTATACCAAAAGAACGAGTTGAGGATGTATGCATTATTGATCCTACTGATATTAATTTCCCAGCATCTTTTAATCCACTTTCCAATGTTGACCCATTATTTAAGTTTCAGTTGACTCAAGGTTTAATAGAAGTTTTTCAAAAGCAATTCGGAGCAAACTGGACACCACGTCTTGAACACGTTTTTCGCTTCACCTGTCTTGCACTTCTTGACTATCCTCATGCAACAATGCGTGGAATGATATCAATGCTCACAGACAGAAATTATAGACAAAAAGTTGTTGAATACATTACAGACGATATGGTTAAAAGATTCTTTGCGATAGAATTTGCTGATTGGTCTGAAAAATTCGATACTGACGCTATTATCCCACTTGTAAATAAACTCGGACAATTTTTATCTGACCCATTGCTCAGAAATATTTTCGGACAGAAACAAAATAAAATAGACATCAGTAAATTAATGAATGAAGAAAAATTATTCTTATCAATCTTTCAAAAGGAAGACTAGGAGAAGAGAATTCTAGTTTCTTGGGTTCAATCTTT
>CAIVNB010000013.1 GCA_903907175.1 uncultured bacterium | reverse complement strand
TGCAAGGAATATTTCTTGCTAGCCAATTATCAAAAATCGAAAAACTCCCGATTTTAGAGAAGACTAGTGCAAAACTAAACTTTCTTAAATTGTGTATTCGATTAATGAAAGATATAAAAGCTATCACTCCAAAAACATACACAATATTAGAAGCTAAACTAGATGAAATAGGAAGAATGTTAGGTGGATGGATAAAATCAATAAAGTAACGCTAAGTGAAACTCCCATTAAAATGGGAGTTTCTAGCGTTTTAATGAGATGAGAATTGCCTGGCGACCGACAAACCGAGATTGCTATTGCGGTTACTATCCCAGTTGTTGTTGACGTTCAAACCCTTGTCGTCAAAGTTGCCGACGTTGACGTGATTGCCGTCCGAGTCGAGGTTTTGCTCACTTCTACCTGTGTCACCAAAACTAGAGTTTTACGACTGTTGCCAGTTTATATCCTCTCATCTTTGTATTTAATTTAGGAGCAATTAATAAAACCCTCCCTTAGAAGTAAGCAAGAAATTCTCTTCATCCTTTTCCACTCTCTGTTGTGATCCTTAAACCACAAACATTCTGGTGATCTCAAGGCGAGATATCTGGCGAATATGAACCGTAATCCATATTACATTAGCAAGATAGGTTAATTATAGCTGAAAATTAGAAAATAAAAAGAGCCTCCACGAAAAAAAATTTCGCGAAGGCTCAAATATTCAAGAGGAATAAGTCCTCAAGTAATCAAGTATCACTTCCTGGCGACCGACAAACCGAGATCGCTAAAGCGGCTACTACCCCAGTCGTTGTAGACGATCAAACCCTTGCCGTCAAAGTAGCCGACGAGGACGTGAAAGCCGCCCGAGTCGAGGCTGGATGTACGGACGTAAACGTTTTCAAACAATCTTTCTCCAGTATTGAGATAGTGTCCGATGATAGTGTAAACCATCATTTGTGCTGTTGGAACTTCTTCATCTGAAGTGATAAGGGGCTGTTGCTCTTCCCAATTCTTGTTTGTTGAGTTAACCACTGGTGTTTTTAAAATCAAACGCCAGCTTGTTTCACCCTTGTCGTTGGCAAATGTTTGGTTGTCATACCAATCCTGTTTATAAAACAGAGTTTTGGTATTATTGGCAACCTTACTGCGAAGATCACAAATTGATAACGGAAATACCGCCACCAAAATGTGTGTGTCTTTACACATCATTAACTCTTCGGGAGTAAATGGAATTTCTGAGAGTATTGCGAGCTGACGTCTTGTTGGATTAACTCCAAAATGTTTCATAGCTTCGGGAATACCAAAGAAATTTTTTCCCATTATCTCCCGTGCTCCATCGTGTGAAGCATTTGGAACAATACATCCGTTGATAGCATATTCTGCTAACCTTTCAACAAATGTAGGTTCTGTGTTAATACGGGTAACTGCAACTTCGGCTTGTTCGCCAAGTGATACCATTAACCTTTGGAATGCACCATTGGTTTGACCTGATGGAATTTCTGTCCATTTCATAATATGTTCTCCTTTTCTGTTAGCCTATTTCTAGGCGACTGGATTAATGGGCATACGGTCCCTTTATTACGTCTCGTTTCTCTTGTGAGATGAGCTTTTTAAGTCCTATAATTAAGGCTCAAAAAGCTCATCTCATGGAAGTGATATTTTTAAAGAACTCTTTCTATTATATCATATATGGCACTTTTGTCAACATACGAGATTTTATCCTACATCTACATAATCGCCGTAAAAAACGATATCATCGTCAGATACTCCACGTCTATTCATATCAAACCAAGCCATAAGAATGGTTCCTTCGTTTGAATGTTTATCAAGTGTAGAATTAATAAGCAAAGAAAAAGCGTCAGCTATGTCGTCATGTTTCTCTACTCCAAATCCAACTAGTTGTTCAATAAGTTCTTCACATCCTTGTCTTGGAAATTTAATAACTCCAGATTTTATTGAAGTTGAGGTTAAAGATAATCTAGTTCTTTTATCTCCCTTTGGTTTTACAGATTCAGCCTTTATTCCATGCAACTCAAGCATTTGAGGTAGTGCTTCTTGATACGCAACACTTTCAACAAATAACGTATCTTGAGATCTTGGCATTTGAGTATTCTTAAAGTTTTTCATCAATTCAACTTGATCAGGGAAATTTATTTTCTTAACAATTGGATTAGGAAGAATATAAATTTTCATTTTCTCTCTACGTCCATACACATGAGCCGAAACAATTGCAGTAAAGTCGGCAGAATCTTTGGAGGAGATAGCAAGATCAACTCCTGCATAAGTACCACGATATGCTTTATGTTTTGTTCCAGGGAGTTCATCATAGTATTGAATCCACTCAGGATAAATTACTTGATCATCACTTGGAATAATGCGGAGTAGATATTCCCGTTGCCATGATATTTCACTAGCAACTTTCATTTTTTCATCTTCTATATCTTTTACATCTGGATACTTCCCAGGCCATAAACAAATATTGTCTTCGTCGAGTAATGGGTATTGTTTAAAGACTCCTTTTGACCGCTTATTTTCTATATCATCTTTAATTCTCATTAGTAATGAATCTTCGTGCAAAAGATTGCCAACAGCAATAAGTCTAGTTTTACGATCTCCTGCGGGGATTACTTCTCCATATAGCCATTGGTATGTCTTATCTCGCCCCTCACGAGTTTTAGTTGATTGTACATCTTCCACATCGTCACAGATGATAAGATCAGGTCTATGCTCATTATGTCTAATTCCTCTAATACTCTGCTCTGTTGAGGCAACAGTAATACGAGCATTACTTTTATTAAACACCAGAGAATATGAACCCCACTCATCGCTTTGTTCTTGGAATGGTCCCAAGTCTCTTTTTAATAAATCATTACCCTCAAGTTCACTTCTAATATTCATCATGTGTTGCTTTGCTTGTGTTCTTGTTTGGCAGAAAATTAAACAAAACTTTTTTTGTTGTTTTCCAAGTATTGCCCATATTGGGTAGGCAGTTGTAACCATTGTAGATTTACCAGATCCACGAAAGGCAACAACATATAAATTCTCTGTATCACTACTTTCTAAATGATGAATTATTTCTTTTTGAAAATCTGCTGTTTCGTACTTTACATAATGGGCATAATAGAAATGAAAGAAGTAT
The DNA here is from genome assembly GCA_903907175.1 of uncultured bacterium. GTDB lineage: Bacteria > Patescibacteriota > Minisyncoccia > Phycocordibacterales > UBA9973 > UBA9973. Next base: position 16,927 of record CAIVNB010000013.1, on the reverse strand, counting down.
AAGAAACTATCTCTTGTGATAGATGTTCTTACAAGCCTATCTTTCATCATTCTATTTACTAAACTGTTTTCAATAATTTTAGTCATGATTTTTCTTTTCGTTAATATTTTTAATAGATTTCGACTTAGTAATTGAGGCAAGCTTGAGTGCATGTTTTACTATTTTTGCTTGTGATGGAGTAAGTTCTTCTTTGTCTTCTTTTGTAGTAATTTCTATCTTATCTCTGTAATTATCATTTCTGTGTTTCAACCAGAAAGAAATAGCTGACCAGTTCTTTTCTTTGATCATCGTTAGAAGTTGCGATTCACTCATATCATTTACAAAGGCAACACCCTCAGACATAGCTTTATCCATCTTGGCAGAGAAAGATTTATCATCTTTTTTCCAACGATATACACTATTGCGAGATATATTAGTTTTCTCACAAGCAACTTGCACAATAGGAACTTTTTTCAATTCTTCAAAGAATTGTTCTTGTGATTTATTTTTCTTCATAATAGTTTTTGATTACTTGTGCTTTTAATCCAGTTAACTTTTCAAATCTTTTTATTGCCAAGTCACAAAAAATTGGATCAATTTCTAGAGAGTAAACTGTGCGGTCAAGTTTTTCTGCACAGACCATAGTACTTGCAGATCCAGAGAAGGCATCAAAAATAATGTCGCCAGGTTTAGTGCAACGCATAATAAACTTATAGTGCAATTCAGGATTCTTACTCGTCGGATGTTCCATTTGGTTAGATGGAAGTCTTTTAACTGCCCAGATATTAGATATATCTTCAAGTAATTGATTACCAGTTCCTAAATCTTTGTTTTGTATTTCATTGAGATTTTTAAATAGTTCTGACAAGTATGGAGTCCCTTGTGTACCATAAACACAAAATTCCGTACATTTATTAAATGCCGTTCCAGGAACAGGTGAAGAATTATTTTTTATCCATACATTTAATCTCCTGTTTTTAATATTCAGCTCATTATATAGAGTTTGGAAAACCCATACCCAAGCCTCATCCGCCCAAAAAGCCACATGTATATCGGGGAGAGATACTGCAAGTGATGACTTCAAAACATTTCGGATAAAATTTACATATTCAAGAGTTGTTTTATTGTCATCATAGGTACCACCGTAATCACGAGTATTACCTACGCCTTTATTATATGAAAGTCCTATATTGAACGGAGGATCACTATAGATGGCTGTAGCTTTCTGTCCATCGAATAGTTTTTCAACCGCATGTTGGTCTGTCGAACTAGCACACAAAAGTTTATGTCTTCCCATGATTATGAGATCTCCTTTTTGAGTTGTAGGAATCTTTATTTTCTTTACCTCTTTATCAACATCAAAATCGTCATCCTTGAAATCTTTATCTTTATCCCAGAAATTAACCAGTTGCATTTTGTCAAAACCAACATCAGTCAAAAGCTCAAAATTAAAAGCTTTCAAAGCTTCCATATTCCATTCTCCATCGTTGTGATTACTTTCGAGTGCTATTTTAATCCTTTCATTCTTTGTGAGTGGTCGGCTTGGGATTAATACATTTACCTCATTAATTCCAAGTTGGGTAAGAGCCTCTTTTCTTTGATTTCCTGAGAGAATCGTATTGTCCCTATCTATTACAATTACACTATGAAAGCCTCTTTGTTTAATTCTTTCTTTTAACTTTTCTAAGGCTACCTTTGTAATAGTCCTCGGATTTTCTTTCCAAGGCAATAAATCTTCAACCTTTTTAACTTCCACCATCCACTTGAGTTTTTTGTTCATAATATTAGTTAGAGAGTTTATTAATAAATATGATCTCTCTACTAACTAATAATGTGCTCACGGCTCATACAAAATAAAAAGCCAGAAATATTAATTCTGACTTTTACGATAAACAGGTTTATTTTTGATGTCTGGCTTTCTTGTTTAACTCTATATCTATTTCTTTGGCTTTAATAAGGTCATCTTCTGTATAAGCTCTGTAGTGGGTTTGGTATCCTTTCTTCCCAATAACATATCTCTTAGGTTTGAGTAAATTATATCTATCCCATCTTTGTAAGGTACTTTTACCTTTATTAATAATTCCAGCAAAAGTATTAATTCTCCATCCTATAACAGAACCCTCTTTATCTATGGCGTCATATTGGGGTATATCATTGTTGTTGTAATTTTTATCGGTAGAGAGAATGTCAGAAAGTCTGGTGTCTTCATCTTCTTCATCATATTTATCTAATTCTTTATCCAAAGAAACATCAGAACTATTTTTGTCTGCGTAACAATATTTTTTTATTTTGTATTTTATTTTTTTTGATAAATAATCGGTTAATGGGTATTCATCTAAGTCAGCATTATTGCCAATTTTTACAAGCCAACCTCTTATGGGTAAAAATAGTTTTTTAAATGGTAATGTTTTATCTTCTTTAAGATTTTGTTGTGTTGCAAAGAAGAAATCAAACCCAGCAATAATTTCTGGTATTTCACTTACTAATTGATCTTCAAGTATTTGTGTCTGATTCTTTAAAGTAAAACTTCCATTTTGGATAGAAATATTAACTAATTTTTTAACTAATGGTCTAAATAATTCTGATAACTCGTTACGAAAATATGTTCGTATTCTTGGATCAGGTAACGGCTTAAAAGAGCAAGCGATTGAAACAACATAATTCATTATTTGTTTGTAAGTATTTGTATTACGTAATTCAATATATTTCTTTTCTTTAAATGGCAATTTTAAATATCTAAAAATATCTGTTGGCAAAATCCTTGGAACAACTTCAAAACCATATAAACTATCAGAATATTTACTTAAGTTTTCCCATTCTGTTCCAAATAATTTTATAAGTTCTTCGTCATCATCTGTTACTTTAATAAAAACTGAACCTATGTTGTGTGAGAAAATTGTTTTAAACATATCCATAAAAGCAATGTCCAAACTAGGATATCCTGCTTTTTCTACGGTTTCTTTATCACACAAAGAAAGAGAATGAATTGCAGTTTCCTCTATTATTTTCATTATCTGGTCAGGACTTAAATTTTTATCTTTTAAATCATAATAATCAAAAGCCATAATGACAGACTTCTTAACAAATGGATAAATTAAATCTAGAAAAAACATTAATAACGGTCTGTTGTATTTAAAAACATCAGAATTTTCATCTTGAGGAAATGGAATAATTCCATAACGTAATTTAAATAAATCGTCATCAGGAACAAGACAAAGGGGGTCCTGACTTAAGACCCATCTTTTATATATATCAAAATATTCTGGATTATCTTTTATTTTTTCATAGTATATAGATTCAAATTCTGGTGTAGCGTAAAATTGAGACGAATAAATTAACTTAATCCTTTCATCGTTAATAGAATTAACTAATTCTTCTCTTATTTTTTCGTATTCTTGCTTCATAATAGGGGTGATATAGGGAGTTTACTCAATAGGGTGTAAAATGTCAAATCTTTATTGCAAAATCATTTAAACTATGATATACTGTACTTATGCATATCATACAAAAACAACTTTTAGACTTAATAGCCACCCACGAGGATTTTGGGTCATATAGCCTTAGAAAGATGGCTGAAATGGTGGGAGCAAAAGGAAAACCCCAAACAGCCAAATACCACCTACAACAGCTTGAGAAAGATGGATTAATTCAATTAAACCTTGAGGCTGGAATAATAAAGCTAGTTAAAAGAGGTTATGCCAAAGCTTCAACAAGTCCTATCTACTCCCTACCAGTAGTTGGGTCTGCTAATTGTGGTCCTGCCACTATATTTGCCGAACAGAATGTTGATCAGTATTTAAAAATATCTTCATCAATGCTACCAAGAAATAAAAGTAATCTATACGCACTTATTGCTGATGGAGATTCAATGAATATGGCTGAAGTTGAAAAAGGTAAAACTATTAAAAGTGGAGACTTCGTTTTGGTTGATAGTGAATATAAGAACTATAAAACTGGTGATATTGTAGTTGCTGTTATAGATAATATGGCAACTATAAAAAGATTCCGAGAAGATAAACCCAATAATAGGATTATCCTTGAAGCTGATTCAACAGAAAAATATCTACCTATATTTATTCATGAAGGTGACAATTTCTTATTAAGTGGAAAAGTAGTCGGTATTATTAAAAGTTAATTTATAAAAAAGATGAAAAGAATATTTATTGCATTTGCAGTTGAAGATATAAGATCAAGAGATTTATTAGTAGGTCAAGCAAAAAATGACAACTCACCATTTGAGTTTGTTGATATGTCTGTTAAAACACCATGGGAAACAGACTGGGAGTCAAAATGTAGAACAAAAATTAGAGGGTGTGATGGAGTAATCGCATTAATAAGTAAAAACACACCATTAGCAACGGGTCAGTTATTTGAAATTAAAACAGCAGAAGAAGAAAAAATACCTGTTATGTTAATGTACTCAAGTAATGACAGACCAACCTTGCCATACCCATTAAACAGTCGACTTATTAATGTTTGGAGTTGGACAAACATAAAATCATTCTTAAGTAAACTTTAAAATGAGAAAAGCATTAATTGTTGGTATTAATAATTACCCCAATAATCCACTTAAGGGATGTATAAATGATGCATCATCTTTTAAAACTGTTATAGAAAAAAATGGTGATGGATCACCTAATTTTTCTACAAGATTAGAAACTGATGTTCCTACAAAATCTCAACTTAAGACAATGCTAAAAGAATTATTTGATGGTGATAGTGACATAGCTTTATTCTATTTTTCGGGGCATGGATCTTTTAATGAATTTGGTGGTTATGTAGTTACTCCAGATCATCAAGAAAATGATGAGGGAGTTTCTATGGATGAAATTCTATTACTTGCTAATAAATCTAAGGCAAAAGATAAAATTATTATATTAGACTGCTGTCATTCAGGTGCATTTGGTTCTCCTGCAAGTACTGGTGGTACATCTTGTCAAATAATTGAAGGTGTTGTTGTTCTAACTGCAAGTAAATCTAGCGAAAGTGCTATTGAAGTTAATGGTCATGGTATTTTCACAAATTTATTGATTGATGCATTGCAAGGTGGTGCAGCTGATCTTCGTGGTCATATAACCCCTGGTAGTGTCTATGCATATATAGATCAAGCATTAGGACCTTGGGATCAAAGACCAGTATTTAAGACAAATGTAACTAGGTTTACATCTCTAAGAACAATAAATCCACAAGTTCCAACTGAAACACTTAGAAAAATAACCGAGTATTTTCAAACAGCTGAGCAAGATTATTCTCTAAATCCATCTTATGAAGACACCAATTCGGAAGATATTAAACATTCTATTATTGAACCTCTTGCTAAAACAGAAAATGTTGCAGTATTTAAAGATTTGCAAAAGTTTCAAAGCGTAGGTTTGGTTATTCCAGTAGACGCACCTTACATGTATTTTGCTGCGATGGAGTCAAAATCATGTAAATTAACAGCACTTGGTTATCATTATTGGAGACTTGTTAAAGACGGTAAAATATAATAATTAATAATGCGGTCTTTGGAACAAGTAGCAAGAAAAATAAACTTCCATATTGAAAAGAAAAAACCACCAGTTATTAATGAAAAATGGATTAAAGTAAATTCTCCAGCTTCTTACAAATTTATAATAGAAAATTCTGTCGATTGGGATACTGTAACAATGAATCTTGATAGATCATTCCAAAGAAAGTGGAACAAGGGTTACAAAAGAAGAAAATATCTAGAGCAAGAATTTTACAAAGACGAGAAAGAACTAAATCAAATATTAAATATCCACAAAGACAAACTTTATACTTTTGTAAGTAGAATAAATAAAGAAGATGAACTTGCTTGTGACCGAATAAGTATTCTATTGGTTAGGCTAGCTCAAAAAGGTAATACTCTCGCTTTGATAGAAATCAAAAGCCTATATGTTTTTATAATAGATAAGTGGCTAGAGGAAAGTAAATATTTGAAAAGATGGCGTGGCTATGAAGAGGAATTAATAGCTCTATTAGAGAGGTGTATTTTCAGATATAGATACTCTGGTACATTTATTGGCTATTTATATAGAACTCTCCAGTTAAGTGCTTTAGCTTTAGAGCCATTAGAATCATATTCCCTAGATGATAAGATGTTTGATGGAACTAAAACCAGAATAGACTTTATCGCCTGTGAAAATTAATACACTTTTGATACAATAAACCAATGACTATACTAATTATTTTTGTAATTTTAATGGCGGTTGTTTTTATTGTTTTAAAGAAATTTTCCCCAGATATATTTAATGGCGAGGAGAAAGTGATCAAGTCTCCATACAATTACAAAAAGAAAGACTTTTTAATGAGCCGAGCCGAACATGAGTTTTTTGATATTCTTGTTGAAGTTGTCGGAAATCAATATTATGTGTTTCCACAGATACACCTTTCTACTATTTTAGATAATAAGGTTGTGGGACAAAACTGGAGAGGAGCATTCCGTCATATTGATGAAAAATCAGTAGATTTTGTTATTTGTGATAAAGCATATATCAAACCAATTCTTGCTATTGAATTAGACGATAAAACACACGAAAGAGAAGATAGAAAAGGACGAGATGGAGAAGTAGAACGTATCCTTAAAGAATCAAGTCTATCTCTTTTGAGGTTTGGGAATAATGGGAGCTTTGATAAGGAAGAAATAAAAAAACTTATTTCAGAAAAGATAAAATAATAGAAATTTACAACAATGCCAAATACAAATAAAAATTTAATGTTATTAACTGGTGCAGGATTCACACGAAATTTTGGTGGGTTTTTAGCACGCGAAATGTGGTCAAAAATATTTAATAATCCACTTGTACAAGCAAGTGCAGAAGCACGAGGGTTACTTTTAAATGATTTTGACTTTGAGTCTGTTTACTCTGCTAAAATGAGCCACGGAGAAGAAACAATAAATATTATAAGAGAGGCTGTTGAAATGGCATATAAAGATCTTGATGATACAGTAAAAAATTGGGTTTTTAATCATGACAATCCAACCGCACTTAATACATACGGGTTAGGTGAACTTTTTAGTTTTATTTCAAGTAGGGGTTCAGATAAAGGATGGTTCTTTACTCTCAATCAAGACTTATTTATGGAACGAAAACATAATTACAGATCACCAGGAGCGATATTTAGCCAGCCTTTTATTGAAGGAGATAATGGTAAAATCGGAATTATAAATTTACCTAATGAAGACGGTATAGAAATAGCTAAAAATACTTTAAACAATGCAAGTTATATAAAACTACACGGATCATATGGTTGGATTTCATCACACGGTGGCAATCAGATGGTAATTGGTAAAAACAAAGTAAATGATATTGATCAAGAACCATTATTAAAATGGTATTTTGAGATTTTTCAAAATCTAATTAAAGAAGGTAATAAAAAATTATTAATCATTGGCTATGGGTTTGCCGACAATCATATAAACGACATTCTACTTAACGGAATACAGGAGCATGGCCTTAGTTTGTATATAATAAGCACAACTGATCCAGAAACATTTAAAAATAGACTTGAAGGAAAACCGTCACATTCAGGCAGTTGGGAGGTTTCTAAATATTCAAAAATATGGGATGGTGTCAAAGGATATTTTCCTTATTCATTAAGAGAGATATACCCCCCAGATCAAAGGGTTACTACTATATCGATAGAAATCAAAAAGGCTTTGGGAAATTAAGTTACAGTTGAATGTAACATTTAACCTCAATCTCGTGTCACTTTTGTCACTTTTTTAATTCGCACGAGATACGTCGTTATGGTAATATAAAATTATTAGAAATAACGTTACAGGGCTTGTCAGTGAAAGGTTCTAACACGAGTGTCCCCGCAATGATTCAAAACTAGGATTTTTAGGCATTTTTGAAAGTATCAAATAAGGACTTTTGAATTGATAATCAAGCATATTTTGTTCTTTAAGTGAAACGTTCCAAACAATGTTTTCTAGGACTTCACGCTTTTCTTTAGGTTCAGCATTCAAAAACTCTTTTTGGCTTCTACTAGCACGTAGAAACACATTTTTTGTCCGTTCCAAGGTAGAAATATCTAGAGCATGTTTCTCTTTCATGTCGCTGATTTGTTTAGTTAATAGCACTTTCTCGTTTTGAATTTCAAGAATTTTAGCGTCATAAATTTCCTTAGAAACTTGCCGATCTAGGAAAGTATCAACTAGGCGAGATTCTTTTACTGTGAGGGCATCTAGGCTCTTTTGGAGGGTAGCTAATATTGATTTCAAGTATTCATCATCAAGCCCCAATTTCTCTTTAGCAGAAGCATATAAAATATCAATCAATTCCTCGTCTAAATAAAGCTTTTCAAGAAGTGAAGCGACTATTGGATACAAGGTATTTTCTCGCATATAGGTTTTGTGTTCGGTGCAGATTCCTTTGCTATTGGTGCAGTAGTAATAGTCATAGCCTTTCTTCAAAGAAGCAGTTAAGGAACAACCGCAATTTCCACAAACCAAGAAACCCCGAAGCGGAAAGAAATGAGTTTGAGAACGTGGACGATTTTTGTTATGGATAACTTCCTGAACTTTATCAAATAAATCTTTTGAAATAATTGGTTCGTAAGTACCTAAATATAATTTCCCGTCTCTTTCCATAATTCCACAGTAAAAAGAACTTTTTACTAAACGATAAATATTCCCAGAGAAAAACTTCTTTCCAGTTAAAGCCCGAAGTCCTTCATTAAATAAAATTTCAGAAATTTGTTTAAAGCTATAACTGCCAGTAGCATACAATTCAAAAGCACGAACAACATATTTTGAATTGGCTGGATTTATACAAATATTTTTTGTCGCTTTGTCGTTTAGATAACCGAAAGGAGCACGATTCGGCCATTCGCCTTTTTCTAATTTTGCCCTATTTCCTCTTTTAATATTAGAGCTTAAATCTCTAATATACTGGCTCGCCATTCCTTGCTCAATAGACATCAGTAAAACATTATCAGAAGGAAGAAAATTTTTCTCAAAAGTTTGAATTCTTTTAATCTGATCATTTTGTAGAAGCCACTGAATCTGTCCGCTATCAATCGGGTTGCGAGTTAAGCGGTCAATTTTCCAGCAGAGTATCGCTTCTGCTTTTCCCGAAGAAACAAATTTTAACATTTTATTAAATACAGGACGCCCCGGAGCTTTGGCAGATTTGCTTTCCCTAAAAATTTTAACAATATCAAGACCCAACCTTTCAGCTAGAGCTAATAATTCTTTTTCTTGCGAATCCAAAGACAACACTTGGCGGTCATCTGATTCGGTTGATTTTCGGCAATATAGAACAAATTTCATAATATTTGGAATCATATACTTTTTTCGTTAAGAGTAAAGTTATCTGGGACTAAGAACGAAGAGTATTTTACATTACCGCAATAGGTGGAATAAAACTCTCTAGTGCGTGTTAAATACTCGGGCAGGATAGACGACTGCATTCCGATAACAGTAGATTCGTCATAAATATTTTGAGGACGCAAAAGTTTTAATGAAGGAAAGTATTTACGACGACCTGCGAGTGTTGAATCGTGAAAGTTTTTTGTTAAATACTTAGTTAAATAAAAACAAATTTTCCAACTACGCTTTACTCGTATATCAACGATTCCTTTTATACCTTTCGGATTAGTTGGAGTTGCAATAACATCATTCAAACCGCTTTCCCAAATATTCTGTAAAGTTTTTTGAGCAACAAAAGGCATATTAAAAAGTAAGGTGTGATAATGAACAACGCCATCTTTTTGGCGTTCGGGAACAGCGATGTAAATAAGTTTTCTCTGCTTTAAATCATTACCATAAATATGACGATTAAGACGACGAATAAAATCGGTAAAGAGAGGATTAGTTTTTTCAAGAAAAAGCAACGAACGATCCGCAAGAGTAAGAGTTAAAAATTTGGTTGTAAAATATAAAGTTTCAGTTTCAAAATGTCTTTGGTGATTAGCACTTATTAATCTTTTCATTTGAGTAGAAGCTCTGCGGATAGAACGTTCAATATATTCCTCTTTGGTTTTAGGTTCAATTTCCCGATGTCTGATTTCTCTCGCTATCAATTTACCGTCCTCACGAAAAGCACCATACTCATGACCATATTCCCAATAAGTGCCACCTATGGGTTTATGAGAATCACGACTACCAGCACCATACTTTAAAGGGCGTGAAGTAAATTCATAAAATTCTATCAATCTTCCCGAAATTACCGCTTTGTTATTAGTTTCCATAATTTTAATCTGTCATTAAGTGTCCTATTCTCTAGAGAAGAAATGCGGGCTCAACCGCGAATCATTTCCTACTTTTCAGAATCGTCAAAGGGCGTTCCGTCCCGAACTGATAAATCAGTATCGGGACTGGAACGCCCTTTTTGACCGACCTTAGTAAAAATGATATATAAACTGGCGTAAGAATTTAAATATTCCTGTGCGGTTTCGTCAGGCAAATCTAAATCGTATTTCTCTTTAAAATACGCTTGGATTCGTTCTACTAATAGCTGGCTGAATTTCTTCATAAAAAACCGTACATTTCTGTATGGTTTTTAAAATATATTCTTTTATTGTTTCTAAGCCTTACCCGTAACAATCCGAAATGTTGCTATAACGTTTCACTTAAAGAGTATTTTGGATTTATGCGGACATACATTCCTTTACTTGAATTAAAATCTAGGAAGTCAGAGACACCAGTTGCTTTTTCTACTTTCTTTTGAATATCAACACAAGCGTCATAATAAGATTTCCAGTGTCTCTTTTGTAGTAAAGCCTCGTCATCGTCTAACTCGTCGCAGAAATGTTTTTCAAATGGATTATTAGCAAATAAATATATTAAAAGATAATGAGCGTTTGAAAGAGTTTTTTTAATATTTATTTTAATTTCTTTTTCTTGAAAATATAAAGTGCCAGTTTTTTCACTGTAATCTAAATACTTAGAAAAAATACCATGAGTTTGAACCAAATCTAACTGCTTGATCAAAAATTCATGCAAAGATTTAAGCAGGTTATTATACATACCAGCAAGAGCAATAAGTCCACGACCAGACAAAGTTCTTAAATTATTTCCCGAAGAAGTTTTTTTATTAACTACAATATGTTCGGTTTCAGCAATTTCTTTTTCAGTTTTTAATTCCCTTACTTCTGCAAAATCTTCATACATTTCAAGAAGCTGGGTATATTCATATGTCGGATACTGGTTGCCAAATTGTTCCATGTATTCGGGAGAGTCATACCAATTTTTAGCATTAATATTTTGAGCCGATTCTTGGATTATGTGTATAGAGTTTCTTACACTATCTTCTTGCATAGTAGTAATAATTTTACTTAGTATTTTTTCTTTCTGAATGAAATTAAAATAACCATCTAAGGCATGGAGAAAATCCAGCTCTGATTTTTCGGAAATAGGAGCTAATTGATACAGCTCTTCCAGTTCTTTTTTTATTGACAAAATATTCTTATCAACCTTGTCCATATTCACAAATCTAGCAATTTTATGTTAAAAAAGCTATGATTCACATACATCTTAATAATGCTTAAATAAGGTTAAGTCAATAAATAATTATTATTATTTTTAATAAAATATGGAACAAAATAAACTAGTTGTTACAAGAAAGTCTAATAATATAGGATGGTGGTGTATTGGGATATTCATAGTTTTTTTATTAATAATAATGAGAAGTTCAAATAATCAAACAACTAATAGTGAACAAAATGTTCAGTCAGTTAATACCTTAGTTAATACGCCAACAAACACCCAACCAAAAATAAATGACTCTTCTAGCTCAGTAGTTTCTAACAACAAAGAAAACAATCAAAGTTTCAAAAGAATTTCAATTAAAGATTTAGTGGCATTAGACCAAAATGTAAGTGGTGCGTCTGATACGATTCCGCTTGTAGAATATGAAGGAAAAGTTACCCAAGAAAAAAAATATTCAGGACCTTATTATCTTTTTAAAATCGAAGACGACAATGGCTATGCAGCTATTGCCCACATAGACCCCAAAACACTTCCAGGGTTAAATGAGAAAATACATATTGGTGACACTGTCATTGTAAGAGGTTTAAATACTGGTGGAACTAAATGTCCTGATAATTCCGATATTATTCCCAATTTATGCATTGATTTCAATATTACACAAGATAATCTTCCAATTACTCTTTTAATGCCGCCAGACCCAAAACTAGGCAACAAACAACCAATAGAAATTATCACTCAATAATAATTTATGAAAAAATATTTCAAACTAATTCTAGTATTTGTGCTCATTATTATACTAGGCATTAAATTATATTATATCTGCAACCTTGCAAATGGAACCGTGCTGGCTGGCATACTTATTGCTTATTTAGTTGGGGTTTTGTCAATATTTCAAAATGAAATTAGAAATTGGGTGTTTAGACCAATTCTCACCCCCTGCATAAAAGTATCTGAAACAACGACAACTGATGGTGTTTTAACAAAGTATTATAATCTCAATATAAAAAACGAAGGGTTTATTGTAGCAAAAAACATACGAGTTAAGATAAAATCAGAAAAGGATAAAGAGTGGTTAAACTTACAAAGGCCATTTTATGTGATTTCACAATCAATTTTTATAAAAACATTATCTTCTCAGGAGGAAGAAAATTTTAATATTGGAAATATAAATAAAAACGAAAATATTTTTAGAATAACCACAGATATCATAGCAAATAATCAAAAACTAAGGATAGACAATGGGGAAAATCAGATGTATTATTTAGAAATAATAAGTGAAAATACAAAGCCAATTTCTCTCAAAATAAACATTAACAATAAAGGATTTGATTATAACAATATCATTTTATTAATTAACTAAAAATAATCATTATCAATTTTTTTAACGTGATTTTAATACATAATGGAAATATTTCAAGCACTAATTAGTTTATGTTTAGGTATTACCTATATAATTTTGGCACCTTATTTTTTATATGCTGTGATTTGGTGGTTTCCTTTATTTTTTCTCGGGGGTTTATTCAGTGGGTCATTATTTAAAAAAGGTAATATTGAATTTCTAAGCCCTCTCATGATACTTCAAATGAGTCACTTTAGTAAAAAAACATGTCGCATTCTCGGAACAGTCTTAGCACTTCTTAGTTTTATTGGTGCATACCAACTTTGGAATGAAAATCAAACGATAAATTTTCTCACAATAGTTGCTAGTTTTATAGGTGTAATGACAGTATTTGGTGTAATAATAACTTATATTACAAAAGATACAAAAGAAATTCATTAAAGAACCTTTATTTTAGAAAATATGTTCCAACTTCGCACCACACTCTCCGCAATTTTTGTGTTATAATAAAAATATGGATAAAGATACAGAGATAAAATCTTTGCAAGATAAAATTGAGAAATTAACAAAACTCCAATCGATAAGATCCGATATTGTATCTGTTTCTGCACATCAAATCCGAACTTCCCTTTCAGCTCTTAAGTGGGTTATAAAAATGTTTATGGATGGAGATTTAGGGAAACTCAACGCTGAGCAAGAAAACCTACTAAAAAAAGCATACGAAGATAACGATAGAGCAATAAGTGTCGTAACTGAACTTTTGCAAGCAAACAAAGCTGAAGATGTGATAGAAAAACCATATGCTTTTACAGAAGTAAATATAATTGAACTTATTGAAAACTCAATTTTTGATTTCTCTGGAGAAGCATTGGCACGCAAAGTTGAAATAATATTTCTAAAACCAGAAACAAGATTACCAACAGTTAATATAGATAAAGACAAGTTTCGCGTGGTGTTACAAAATCTTTTAGAAAATGCCATTAAATATAGCAACCCAAATAGTAAAGTATTCATAGCGCTTAGAGAAAAAAATAACTTTATTGAGATTTCAGTGAAGGATAGAGGCATAGGAATATCTGAAGAAGGTAAAAAAAGTATCTTCCAAAAATTTTACCGTGATACTACAGCCCAAAAAAAGGAGTCTCTCGGTTCTGGAATAGGACTTTTTACCACTAAAAAAATAGTAGAAGATCATAGTGGTAAAATCTGGTTTGAAAGTACTGAAAATGAGGGATCTACTTTCTTTGTTACAATCCCCAGTTTCAAAGAAAACACATAACTTGCACCAGTTTTCCACTAATAGTATAATTAACATATATGTCAAAAACAATATTCATAGTAGAAGATGATTTATTTCTTCAAGGACTTGAGGCGACGAAACTTAAAAAAGAAGGTTTTAGTGTTATAACTGCAGGTAGTGGAAAAGATGTATCCGATATAATTGCAAAAAAACCAACAATCGATTTAATCCTTCTTGATCTTATGCTTCCAGATATGGATGGTTTTGAAATTTTAAAAATGATTAGAAAAGAAAGTTCTTTCCTAAATACTCCTGTAATAGTTTTTTCAAATCTATCTGAAGACAAAGATATAGAAAAAGCAAAAAGTGTTGGAATCACTGAATTCATGATAAAGTCTAATTTTAACTTAGATGAACTCACAGATAAAGTAAGAGAGTTGATAGGAAAATAAATGCAATTTAGCGACAAACTTGAAATAAAATTTCGCTTAGACGAAAATCAAAAAAAGGCTTTAAGGAAACTTAGCCTTTTTTCTGTTTATGACCTACTATATCACTTCCCTACTAGGTATAGCGACATAAGCCAAATAAAAAATATTGCTGATCTAATTCCAGGAGAAATTGCAACTGTTTATGGAAAAATATCGAAATTAAAAACTAAAAAAGGATATCGCTCCAAGATGCCAATGGGAGAAGGACAAATCGAAGACTTAACTGGAAAAATAAAAATAACTTGGTTCAATCAAGCATATTTAGCAAAAATGCTTCACGAAGGAGAAAATGTAAAGTTAACTGGAAAGATCACTGAAGGTAAATATGGAATCTATTTAGCTAATCCAGAATTTGAAAAAACTGGTTCTTTACCAATCGACTCACATGATACATTGTTCAATAAAAGTAATTTAGACAATAATGGTTTTTCTTACCCTATTTATCATGAAACAAAAGGTATCACTTCAAAATGGTTTTATCATGCTATAGAAAAAATTCTAAAAGATAAAACATTAGAGACAATTGAAGATTACATTCCGAGCGAAATTTTAAAAAAATATAATTTACCAGCACTCAAAACCGCACTCATTTGGATTCATAGACCCAAAAATGCAAAAGACGCGGAAGCTGCTAGAAAAAGATTCGCATTTGAAGAAGTTTTTTGCATTCAATTAGAACGCCAACATGACAAACTTGAATATAGAAAAAATAAATCTTTTCAGATATTGCCCACCAAAAAAGAAACAGATGAATTTCTGAAACGTTTTCCATTTACCCCAACCAATTCTCAAATAAAATCAATAGAAACTATGCTCTCTGATATGACAAGGTCTTTCCCAATGTCTCGACTCCTCGAGGGAGATGTTGGGTCCGGGAAGACAGCAGTGGCCGCAACTATTGCTTATGCCACAGTAAATCAAAGACCATTAAATAATGCCACAGGAAAAATACAAAATTTTGGCAATTTGCAGGTTGGGTATATGGCTCCAACAGAAATTTTAGCCACCCAACATTTTGAATCTTTTATAAAATACTTTCAACATTTACCAATCAACATCGGACTGATCACTGGTTCTGGTTGTAGAAAATTTCCATCAAAAATAAATCCATCTGGATGGACAGACATTTCTCGTTCGCAACTTTTAAAATGGACCGCTGAAGGAATTATCCCAATATTAATTGGCACACACGCATTAATTCAAAAAACTGTTAAATTTAAAAATCTTGCCCTTGTTGTTATAGACGAACAACATAGATTTGGAACTGCTCAAAGACAAAAACTAGTTAGAAAAGATAAAATTGCTCCACATTTACTTTCAATGACTGCCACCCCCATTCCCCGCACCTTGGCGCTAACAATATATGGAGATTTGGATTTATCATTACTTGATGAAATGCCTATGGGGCGAAAGCAAATAATTACTGAAATAATCACTCCAGATAAAAGAGACGGGACTTACGAAAAAGTACGTGATGAATTAAAAAATGGCAGACAGCTTTATGTTATTTGTCCAAGAATAGATGAACCAGACCCTGAAAAAGAAATGGCAGTTCAGGCTAAGTCTGCCGTGGCAGAAGCAAAAAGATTGAAGAAAGAAGTATTCTGCGAATATGAGATTGGAGTACTTCATTCAAAAATGAGCAAACAAAAGAAAGAAGAAGTAATGAAAAATTTTACGAGAGGTGTGATAAATATTCTTTGTGCCACTTCCGTTGTTGAGGTCGGAGTTAATGTTCCGAATGCAACAATAATAATAATAGAAGGAGCGGAAAGATTTGGGCTTGCGCAACTTCACCAACTTCGTGGCAGAGTAATTAGAAGTAACCATCAAGCATACTGCTATGTATTTGCCGATGCAAAATCTGACAAGACGATTCAAAGACTTAAGGCATTGAAAACTGCGAAGAATGGCTTTGAACTTGCAGAATTAGATCTAACACTACGTGGTGCTGGAGAACTTGGTGGAACAAAACAATGGGGCATCACAGACTTAGGGATGGAAGCAATTAAAAATATAAAAATGGTAGAAGCTGCTCGCACGGAAGCAATTCGTTTAATTGGAGAAAATCCCGAACTTTCTAAATACCCACTATTGAAATCTAAAGTAAAAACAAAAGCTGGAGAATTTCATTTTGAATAAATTGTCCGTCCTCTAGGAATTTCTCGCCCTACGGTCGCAGGTACTTTTCTAGATTTGTAAACAAATCACAGAAAAGTCTTTCGACTCCTATCACGAGCCAAGCAGTTGGCTCGCTGAGGACAAACAAAAAAACTTACTCATGTAAGTTTTTTTAATGTCCTCTCATTCTAACATTTGCGCGAACCTTTTTCGAGGACCAAAAGAACTAATGTTTACGCTCCGATTTCGTGAAAACTTGAAACTTATTACTACGCTCGACCAATGTGCTAATGCGAATGAATTTCGCCACGCAGAGA
>CAIVNB010000012.1 GCA_903907175.1 uncultured bacterium | reverse complement strand
GTTTTTTCTACTTTCTTATCGGTAATAACTTTTGTAATTTTATTTAAAACGTTCTTTGCAGGCTTTTTAGTATTTTTTACTTCTACGACTTTTTCAGCAAGCAAAAGTGTAATGTGGCTTGTTCGCTTATTAATTCTATGCCCTGTTCCCATGGCAGCTGGCATCATTCTTTTCATTACTATTCCCTTATCAACTCTCAATTCTTTTATAAATAAATTATCTTTTGAAACTCCAAGGCTAGTTGCATTTGCAATAGCAGAAAGCAAAAGCTTCTTAATTGGGAAACCTGCTCTCTTCGCTAAAAAATCAAGCTCCACAAGGGCTTCACTTACTTTTTTACCCTTAACAAGATTTGCAACTAAGCGAACTTTTCGGGGAGATTGTCTGTAATTTTTTAAAAATGCTTTCATGATTTATATAAATTATTTCTTCTTTGAATCGGCAGCAGCAGCTGTAGCAGACTTAGCTTGAGTAATTTCAGCTTCTTTTTTCTTTTGTTCAAGTTCTTTCTGCATCTTTCCTCCATGTTTAATAAACTTTCTAGTTTGAGAAAATTCTCCCAATCGATGCCCTACCATATCTTCAGTAACAAGTACTTCAACATGGGTTTTGCCATTATGGACACCAAAAATAAAACCAACCATCTCAGGTGCTATCTGACATGCTCTTTTCCAGGTCTTTATCATAGGAGTCTGGAGTGGGTTTTTGCCAGCTATCTTTTTCAATAGCTTTTCGTCCACATTTATTCCTTTTTTGATTGATCTTGTCATGTGATTTAGCGAAATCATGTCGCACAAACGTCTTATGGGTGCGACTTCTATTAAACAAAAAGCTCCTAAGAGCTTGTCCTCCATACTAGCAAATTAGAAAAAAAAGTCAAATTTCAAAATGAGTATTGAAATTATTGATTCAAACAAAATCGTGTTGCAAGATTTTAAATATGTGGTTAAATAAAAAATAAAATCCCCTTTCGGAAATTTTATTTTTTAGTGTTTTTAACTTTTTCTTGATTTGCCAGTTTTTCGGCGGGAAACAATAAAGATGTTTGAATATTTTTTAGGATGTCTAGTCTTTCTTCCTCCAGTAACTTTACCCCACATAGTTTTTGGTCTCTTTGTTCCACGTCCTTGTCGCCCTTCACCTCCTCCGTATGGATGGTCTACCGGGTTCATGGCAGTACCTCGGACTGTTGGACGAATTCCTTTCCATCGAGAACGTCCTGCCTTTCCATAATTTTCTAAATGATGTTCATCATTGGAAACTGTACCAATACATGCCCAACAAGTCTCACGAACTTTTCTTATTTCAGTAGAAGGCATTTTCAAATTTGAATATCCATCTGCATTAGCAACAACTTGGGCAAAAATTCCTGCTGAACGGCCAATCTTTGCGCCTCCACCTGGTTTTACTTCAACATTGTAAACAAAAGTTCCTACTGGAATATTTTTCAAAGGCAATCTATTACCGTTGGTAAGTTCTGCTTTTTCAGAAACAATAAATGAATCCCCTGGCTTAACACTTTTTGGAAGAACCACATATCTTTTTTCTCCATCTTTATAAAATGCAAGGCCAATAAATGCTGAACGGTTTGGATCGTATTCAATACTTTTTATCTTTGCAGGAATATCCTTTTTGTCATATAAAAAATCAACATCACGGTAAAGACGCTTGTGTCCTGCTCCTTTATGACGAGTAGTAATACGTCCCTGACTATTTCTTCCGACAGAGCGTCGAAATCCATGAGTAAGAGATTTCTCTGGTGTAGTTTTAGTCAAAACTCCACGATACATAACATTCGTCATTTGTCTCCTTGATTTACTTGTAGGTTTGTATGTTTTCATTTGATTTTGCGAAATCATGTCGCGTAATCGTCCTTTTGACGCGACTCTATTAAATAAATTCTATTTTATCTCCTTTCTTTAAATAAACGAGTGCTTTTTTACCTCCAGACTTTGTTCCTTTTTTACCTTTTGACATAACCTGTTTGTCTTGAACTCTTAAAACATTTACTTTTACAGGATGTACTTTATATAAAGCAAAAACAGCTTTTTTTATCTCTGTTTTGTTTGCATTTTCTGTAACATCAAAAGTATAAACATTTTGTTCTGCATGGAAAGATGCTTTTTCGGTTATTCTTGGATTTTTAATTATTTTTAAGGTAATCATAAAATTTTATCCACGTGATTCTAAAAATTTAATACTCTCATCTGGATTTTCTATTAATAAATATCGATAATTTAAAACATCTAGTGGATTAAGGTTCTTCAAAAAGACTATTTCTAACTGAGGCAAATTTCGGAAACTTTTTTCTATTTTTTCATTTCGTCCATACAAAGCAACTAAAATTTTAGGTGTTTTAGAACTTGTTAAAATTTTCCATTTTGATGCTTTTGCTAAATTCTTCATAACCTCTTTGGCATTCTTTGTTTTTGATTCAGCCATTTCCAAAGAATCAACAAAAAGTATTTCTCTACTTTTAAACTTTTTAGATAAAACTGAGAAAAGGGCCTGTGCACGCATACTCTTGGTAATAGTTCTTTTATAATTCTTTTCTGCAAGTGGTCCATGAGTTACTCCTCCACCAACCCAAATAGGAGATCTTGAAGACCCGTGTCGAGCACGTCCTGTTCCCTTTTGTTTCCAAGGCTTTCGGCCTCCTCCACGAACTTCCCCGCGATCTTTAGTATCAGCAGTACCTGCACGTTTATTAGAACGCATCCCTTCAACAACTTGGTGAACCAAGTCAGCTCGCCATTTTGCTCCGAATACTTTAGTTGGAAGAGTTACAACTCCAACATCTGCTCCTTTTTGATTGTATATTTTTGTTTCCATAAATTTGTCTCAAACTATCTACTGACTATTTCAACTAAAGTTCCACGTTTTCCTGTAATTGCTCCTTTTATAAGTAAAGTGTTATTTTCTTTGTCTACAAAAATTACTTTTAAATTCTTTTGAGTTATTCTATCAGATCCCATTCGTCCTGCCATTCTCATTCCTTTTGGAACGTGAGTTCTCAAACCTCCGCCGATTGATCCTGGCTCTCTTTCTGAATGTTTCTGGCCGTGAGACCTTGGACCTCCTCCGAAGCCGTGACGTTTTACAACACCCTGGAATCCTTTTCCTTTTGATACACTTGCAACTTGAAGTTTATCACCTGGAGCAAATGTAGAGACATCTATAATATCCCCTTCTACAACACTCGAAGTGTCTATTGGTTTTAATCGAAACTCTTTAAGAGTTTCATAAAAACCTCCTTTCATTTGACCAACCTCTGCCTGATTTATTCTTTGTTTCTTTTGAGTTCCATACCCAACTTGAATTGCGTTATAACCATCTTTAGATTTTTCAAATACACGAGTCACTGTGATAGGACCTGCCGAAATAATCGTAACAGGAACAACTACTCCATCTGGAGAGAAATATTCTGTCATGTTTTCTTTTTTACCAAGAATAAATTTCATTGTTTTATTTTTTAACTTTATAACTTTCTCCTTTTATTTATAGCATCTTTACATCAATATCAACTCCAGAAGGAAGAGATAAATTTGTAAGTGCTTCAATTGTCTTAGCACCAGGATTAATAATATCAATCAGTCTTTTGTGCACTCGAATTTCAAATTGTTCTCTTGTATTTTTATAAATAAAAGATGCTCGATTTACTGTGTATTTTTTTATTTCAGTAGGAAGCGGAACAGGGCCAACGATAGTGGCATCATAACGCATTGCTGTATCCATAATTTGCTTTACTGACGCATCTAAAATTTTATTCTCATAAGCACGAACCCTAATACGAAGTATTACATTGCCATCTTCTTTTTTCTCCTTATCTTTTAAGGTTTTTGAAGATACTTTCGGTTTCGAAACAGCTTTTGTCTTTTTTATTTTTACTTCTGGTTCTGTTGTCATGAATTTTGTTAAGGACGGTCCTTGGAAAAACTTTTTAAGGACCGTCCTTTTATATAATTAAGCAATGATTTTTGTAACAACTCCGGCACCTACTGTCTTTCCTCCTTCACGGATAGCAAATTTCTGTGATTCTTCAAGTGCTACTGGAGTAACGAGCTTTACGGTAAGTTTTGCTGTATCTCCAGGCATAACCATTTCTACTCCATCAGCAAGTGTTACATCTCCCGTAACGTCTGTAGTACGAATATAGAATTGGGGCTTGTAACCCTTAAAGAATGGGGTATGACGTCCACCTTCTTCTTTTTTCAAAACGTAAATTTCGCAAGTAAAATTGTCATGTGGAGTGGTTGTTCCTGGCTTACATAGAACTTGTCCACGAGTAATGTCTTCTTTCTTAAGTCCACGAAGCAAGATTCCAGCATTGTCTCCAGCCATACCTTCTTGAAGGTTCTTGTTAAACATTTCAATACCAGTAACAACTGATTTTTGAGTAGGCTTGATTCCAACGATTTCAACTTCTTCTCCGACTTTTACAACTCCTCTTTCAATTTTACCTGTTACGACAGTACCACGTCCTTCGATTGAGAATATATCTTCAACAGGCATAAGAAATGGCTTTGAAGTATCTCGTATTGGAACTGGGATATAAGTATCAAGAGCATCGGTCAATTCAAGAATCTTCTTTGCCCAAGGATCATCGAGTGATGTAGCTTCAAGGCCTTTCAAGGCTGAACCTCGAATAACTGGAGCATTCGCACCATCAAAACCTTGTTTTGTTAACAATTCACGGATTTCTTCTTCAACCATGTCGATCATGTCTTTATCATCTACCATATCGCATTTGTTTAAGAAAACGATCATTTTTGGAACACCAACTTGTTTTGCAAGC
Organism: uncultured bacterium; assembly: GCA_903907175.1. Taxonomy (GTDB): domain Bacteria; phylum Patescibacteriota; class Minisyncoccia; order Phycocordibacterales; family UBA9973; genus UBA9973. The sequence continues at coordinate 14,246 of CAIVNB010000012.1, read as the reverse complement.
AAAACGTGCTCACGAGTTTGTGGCATAGCACCGTCTGTTGCAGCAACAACTAAAATAGCACCGTCCATTTGAGCGGCACCTGTAATCATGTTTTTGATGTAGTCAGCGTGACCTGGAGCATCGATGTGTGCATAGTGACGAGCGTCAGTAGCATACTCGTTGTGAGAAATGTTAATTGTGATTCCACGAGCTTTTTCTTCTGGAGCATTGTCGATTTGATCAACACCTCGAAGTCTAACTGTTTTACCAGCTAAATTTAACACGTGTAATATTGCCGCAGTTAAGGTGGTCTTTCCATGGTCAACGTGACCGATAGTACCAACGTTTACGTGTGGCTTATCTCTTTTAAATTCTTCTGCCATATTATTTGTGAACTAATAATTAAAACTTAACATACAAGAACCAGTTGCTAAGGCTTAATTACTAATCTAATTAACTTAATAATCATCTATTTGCCAAAATTGGCAATAGAAAAACTGCGAAAGTGCAGTTGTTGCTATAGTAGCAAAATAAAAAAACCTTGTCAAATATTATTTGAACAAGGTTTGCGTGCTAATTAAAGCTTTTTATTTTATCCATAAATTCTTGCCTCCATCCCATTTGGATGGAGAAAGGATCTCATATGAACCACAATACCATTTGCTACAGCAAGTAATACTGCGTCGAGTCTGATAGGGTGCGTTGGTAACTTTTTGTACTCAGAAATAGGCATCCTGTGGCGTACATCCTTTTGGTTTGGAAAAAGTAACGGATCTTTTTTATAGAACCCATCCACGTTTTTCCAGTAAGACAGTAGTGCGCCAAGTTCTACCGCAAGGCTTGCTGCACTCAGGTCACTTCCGTCAAAACCAAGGACAGTGTCACGACCTTGAGCATCTTTAGCAATAAAACCTTGAGTAACGAATGTGCCAGTTTTCACCGGAAAGAGTTTTTTGAACGTAGAATTGATTTGTAAGATTCTCGCATCCTTAAAGTTACTATTTGTCTCAATATAGTCACGAGCATCAAGAAGTTGGCTCTCTATGCCAATAGAACACAAATAACTGTTAAAAATTGGGGAGCTAGCCAACTCACCGTGTTTAACCAAATCAGCATAGAACTCTCCCTCGTTACTGCCCTTCTGATATTTGTTAAGACTTGACCTCAGAGAATCTTTGACTTCTTCGAACTTCACATTTACTTGGTGTTTTTCCACGCCAGAAAACATGGAGTCAATGAATACTTCGTGTATGCGATGAAACTCATTAAGAGAAAGCGAGATCATTACATCCTTGTATTCCTTGTTAAGCCTCTCTATCTTGGCTTCAAAAATCAAACGAAGCAACCTAGTCACTCCTTCCATGGCTGAAACAACAAACAATGTATTGCTGCTTGCTTCTTTTTGGAGCGTTTTAATAAAGACGGGATTTTGAAGAACTCCCTTCGTAATAGATGCTCCACCGAATTTAAAAACTTTTTTTTTCATATCTGTATATATTTTTTTGTTTAGTGATTATCAAAAAAGACTAAATAAAATCTCCTTTAATAATCACTAAACTATTTTTGTCAAAAAACAATCCTGTTATCTTAATAACATGATTTTGTACAAAAATCAAGCTAGCTTAATGTTTTTAGTTCTTTAAATATTGCCTAATTTCTTCACAAAGTTTTTTAGCTTCTTCTTTTGGATTTTCAGAAAATATAATTCCTCTTGAGGAATTTATTATCAACCCCCGTCCATCACTATTTGCACCATTTTCCATCACATCTTTTACACTCCCACCTTGAGCACCTATCCCGGGAACGAGAAAAGTCATCTCTCCAACTATTTTTCTGATTTTTTTCATCTCTTCCGGATAAGTTGCTCCTACTACCAACATACAATTTTTATTTTTATTCCACTCTTGAGAAATTTTTTCTGCAATTATCTGCCAAAGTGGTTTATCATCAATTTTTAAATCTTGAAAATCTTTTGCTCCAGGATTTGAAGTGCGACATAAAATAATCACTGCTTTATCTTTCCGGTCTAAAAATGGCCTTACTGCTTCAAGCCCTAGGTACGGATAAATGGTAACCGCATCAAAACCGAGCCAATCAAAAATAAATTGAACATAGCCATTATTAGTATTTCCTATGTCCCCTCTTTTAGCATCTAAAATAGTTAAAATATCAGGATATCTTTCTTTTAGATAATCTATCGTCATTTTTAATTCTTTTATTCCTTGGTCTCCACGTGCTTCATAAAAAGCACTATTGGGCTTATAGGCAGAAGTGAATTCGTGTGTTTCCTCTATAATATATTTATTAAATTCAAATTGCGGAAATTCCATATCTAAAAAACGTTTCGATATTTTTGCGATGTCTGCATCAAGCCCAACACATAAAAGTGAGCTTATCTCTTTTGCTCTTTTATCAAATTTTTCTGATATATTCATAATTGTTTAAGTGCTTCTAAATATTTTTTACCATGTCCAACATTTGTATTAATAGGAATTCCTTTTACACATAAAGGGCAAACACCAGCATTATAAGTATCAACATATAAATTAATAAGTGAATCGAATGGAACACCGAACATATTTTTATCTAAATCTTTGTTTTTATTCACTAGTGCACACGCACCAACAATATTACCTCCAATTTCCTTTACTGCTTGAATAGTTTTTAAAATTGATCCACCGGTTGTGATAATGTCCTCAACCACAAGCACTCTTTTATTTCCTTTTAAATATTCTCCATAACCTCTAGTAAACATCTGTCCACCATCTTGAGATTTTTCAGTATAAATTCCCAAAACTTCTTTGTCATATATTTCACTTAAATGGCTAGCAACCCATTGGGAAAGAATTATTCCTCCTAACGCAGGCCCTACAACAACTTCAATATTTTCATATTTGTATTTTTCTGCCAAAAGCCTACAAATACTAGAAGTTTCTTTCGTATGTGGATATAAAAAATCTTTATTCACATAAGTATCAAAATGTAACCCTGAAGTACCAACAAAGTGTCCTTCAGAAAGAATTGCTCCAACCTTTTTTAATATATCAATAACCTCATTCATATTTTAAAAATTCAAAATATTATAATAATAATTTTTCTTTAATCTCTTTAGCAAGATACGGATTCCACATTGCTCCAGTTGCCGACATCACAACATCTGCCCCAGCGTTTCTATATTTCATAAAATCTTCTGGAGTGGAAACTCCCCCTACTCCTATTATAGTATATGAATAATTAAATTTTTCTCGAAGTTTTTTTAACTTACTTACCATTTCTAATCCTGCCCATTTAATAGAACTTCCACAAACCCCACTTCTTGCCCTCCCTTCACCTGGAAGTGCTTGGTCGCCTTTCTCATCCACAATTTCTGCGGAGATAGTATTTATGGCAGAAATTCCCTGCACTACATTACCAACTTTTTCTACAAAATCAGAAAGTACGTCATCGTCTTTGAAGTAGCCAATTTTTATAATAAGTGGAATTTCTTTTATTTCATTCTTTATTGCTTTAATAACTTTCAAACTTTTTTCTGTGTCATAGCACAAAAGATTATTCGTCCCTTCGTTTGGACAACTTAAATTTACTTCTAAGACTTTTACTCCTATTTCTTTCAGGAGTTTTGCACAAACACAAAAATCATTAATATAATTTTCTGTATTACCATCACCTACTTTTGTTCCCTGAAAGGCACCCACGACAACTTGTCCTTCTTCAGTATATTCCAAAACTTCTTTTATATCTTTTTGCCAAAACTCTAGATCAGATGACGGTACTCCAAAAGAATTTGTAATCGAAAGTGGTTCTTTGTAGTCATGAGTTGCTTTTAATTTTTCTAAAGATTTTTCCGGTGTTAAATCCCCCTCTACCTCTACTGCCAAAACGTTCGGCCAAGGATGACATGGATATCTTTTTGATCGAACTGTTTTATAAACTACAATATCGAAACCTTTATCTAGCGCCGCCTTTGTGAAATTCCCATTAATTAGTGGCCCTGCTGGGATTCCAAAAGGAAAATAAACTTTATGTCCAAAAAAATTATACCGTGGTTCTCCTTCCATTTTTATTATTTCCCCATCAGTAAAAGCACCAAACGGCCCCTTTTCAAGATTTTCCTCGTATGATTTATTCGGATCGTAAAAGGGTTGATTTAGCATATTTAAAAAATAATTAATTTTCAGCAATACTACGTTTTTTTTCTAAAATAGAAATAATTTTCTTAACAATCATACTAAATTCCTCTATCAGTCTAATTTTATCACCATCTTCGAGTTCATGATATGGCAAATACCCCTTTTCATTTTTTTCCACTAATTCTCTAGTTTTACTATAAATTTGGTTCCTTAAATCTTCTAATTCATCTTTCTGTGTAGTATCTTCTATGTTATCTAGTAAAATATCTAAATACCCAACAACCCCATAAACATTATTGATACCAAGTCTGTTTAATTTATAAAACTCAAGATTGTCCTTGTTCTCTTCTTCTTGCCCTTCTTCTTTTAGCTTTACATGTAAATTATTTTCCCACACTCTTCTATTGTTATGATATTTACCAAACGTATCAGTAAAAATAGGGCCATTAATAAAATGTCTAAATCTTTTTAGACAAGTCTGAATCAAATAAATCTGCCCCGCTTCTTTTGGTTTTATTTCCTGATTTATCTCTAATTTTTCTAAGTCTAAATTTTCTCCATATGCGCTAAATTTTATAGGATTACCGTATTTATTAGAAAATTCAAACAATTCTTTGGCTTTTTTTGGCATTAAATTTACTTCTTGATTGTTTTTTATATCCCCTATATTTTGTGATTTAAAATTTTGTTGTTCCATGACAAATCCACTATAACACAAATACGCATTTCAGAAAATGGATAAAATTTTTAACTAAAATAACGTTCTTATAATAAAAATATCCCAGAATTAATCCTGGGATATATTTGTTTGTTATAAATATTTTTCAAGCATTTTTCTGCGTGTCTTGTTGTTATTCTTGATGTGACGTATAGCCTTTTCTTTAATTTGTCTCACTCTCTCGCGAGTAAGATCAAACTTAAGTCCAATCTCCTCTAAGGTATAACTACGAGGGTGCCCAATACCATAGAACATTTTTAACACATCTATTTGTCGATATGTCAGAGTAGAAAATAGCCGTTTAATATCTATACTTAACGACTCTTTCATAAGAGAATCATCTGTGCTTTTCGTCTCTTGAAAGATAAAGACGTCTGAGTTTTTAGTCTCATCGTCATCCCCCACAGGAGCATCTAGACTAATCAAATGCTGCGTCGTAGCTTCAAGGGTTTTTTCAATGTCCCTAATTGGTAGACCCATTTCCTTTGCAATTTCATCAACAGAGGGAGGTCTACCAAGCATTTGTTCCAATCTTGAAGAAGCCTTGTTAACTCTACCTCTGTCTCCTATTTTATTAAGAGGCAGTCTAACAACTCTAGCATTTTCAGCAAGTGCCTGTAGAATCCCTTGTCTGATCCACCATGCTGCGTAGGAAATAAATTTAAAACCACGAGTCTCATCAAATCTTTGTGCGGCCTTGATTAGCCCGAGATTCCCCTCGTTGATTAAGTCAGGTAAACCAAGCCCTTGGTTTTGGTACTGTTTTGCAACAGACACCACAAACCGCAAATTGGCCTTAGTTAATTCTTGTAGAGCCTCTAAGTCACCCTGTTTTATTCGCTGAGTTAGTTCTACCTCCTTTTCAATAGAGATAAGCCCTCCCACTCTTCCAATTTCAACAAGGTATTTATCAAGAGAAGCCGTATCACGGTTCGTGATTGACGGCGAAATTTTTAGTTGCCTCATAATATTTTTCTTTTTTAAATGGTTATTAAAAAAGACTAAATTAATCATCTTTAATAACCATTTAAATTATTCTGTCAAAGATATTTTTTCTGTTATTTACTTTATATACAAATACAACTTTTGTCAAATAAAAAACACCTAACTTATTTAGGTGTTTTTTATTTTTATTGATTTATTTTCTTGCTGCGATAATAGTTTCTGCTACGTTATTAGGTACAATATCGTATCTAATGAACTCCATGGTAAACGATGCTCTCCCTTCTGTCATTGAACGAAGCCCAGTCATGTATCCGAACATTTCAGAAAGTGGAACAATGGCACGAAGCACTTTGTTCATTCCCCTATCTTCCATTCCTTCAATAATTCCACGCTTAGAAGAAATATTTCCTGTTACATCTCCCATGAATTTTTCTGGAGTAACAACTTCAACTTTCATCATAGGTTCGAGAATAACTGGTTTTGCTCGACGACACGCATCTTGTATTGCCATCGAAGCTGCAATTTTGAAAGCCATTTCATTAGAGTCCACTTCGTGGTACGATCCATCCCAAAGTTCAACAGAAACATTTACAATCTTGAATCCTGCAAGTACTCCACGATCAAGCCCTTCTTTGAATCCTTTTTCACAAGGAGCAATATATTCTTGTGGGATAACTCCACCTCGGATTGTGTTGATAAATTCAAAACCATTTGATCTCTTTGTGTTTTTTGGTAAATCTTCAACTTCTTCTTTGGTCAAAATTACCATCGGTTTTACTTTAATCTTTACGTGACCGTAGTTTCCACGTCCTCCAGATTGCTTGATGTATTTACCTTCAGCATCAGAGTTTCCTGTAATAGTTTCTCTGTATGCTACTTGTGGTTTACCTACGTTTGCTTCAACTGTGAACTCTCTTTTCATACGATCAACAATAATTTCCAAATGAAGTTCTCCCATTCCTGCGATAATAGTCTCTCCTGTTTCTTGATCGGTTGAAACTTTAAAGGTTGGATCTTCCTGTGCAAGACGATTGAGTGCCATACCCATTTTTTCTTGGTCAGCTTTTGTCTTTGGTTCAATGCGCAATTGGATAACTGGTTCAGGGAAAATAATTCTATCTAATTCAATTGGATGTTCCTCATCACAAATAGTATCAGAAGTAATCGTATCTTTAAGTCCCACCGCAGCTGCAATTTCTCCAGCAAAAACTTTTTTAACTTCTTCTCGATCATTTGCATGCATTCGAAGAATTCTACCAATGCGTTCTTTGTTACGAGTACGAGGATTATAGATATAAGAACCAGAATTTAGTGTCCCAGAATAAACTCGGAAGAATATAAGTTGTCCTACGAATGGGTCAGTTGCAACCTTGAAAGCAAGCGCCGCAAAGGGTTCCGTATCTGATGCATTTCGAACACAAGGTTCATCATTGTTATTTGGATCTGTACCTGGAATTGGTGGGATATCAAGCGGAGAAGGAAGATAATCAACCACTCCATCAAGTACTAGTTGTACTCCTTTATTTTTCAAAGCAGAGCCCGCATAAACTGGGAAAATTTCATTTGCAATAACTCCTTTTCTCATTAATTTTTTCAAGGTATTCATATCAGGAATTTTACCTTCAAAATAATCATTCATCGCCTTGTCATCTTGTTCTACAATCTTTTCAATAAGTTCATGGTGATATTTTTCTGCTTCGGCACGCATCTCTTCTGGAATTTCTTTTTCTATTACCTTGTTCCCCATTTCCCCTTCAAAGTAATATGCTTTCATGGTTAATAAATCTACAACTCCTTCATGTTTTTCTTCAAGACCGATTGGAATTTGCATTCGAACAGCTTTCTTTGTAAGACGATCAAGAATCGTAGCATATGAGTGTTCAAAAGATGCACCAGTTCTATCTAATTTATTTACAAAACAAATTCGAGGAACTTTAGCCTCGTCAGCATAACGCCAGTTAGTTTCAGATTGTGGCTCAACTCCAGCAACTCCGTCAAATACAACTACAGCACCATCAAGTACGCGAAGAGATCTTTTTACTTCCACAGTAAAATCAATGTGCCCAGGTGTATCGATAATATTGAAACGATGTTTCTTGTTTTTATCGGTTCCTGCATAAGTTGGAGTCCAAAAACAAGTAACCGCAGCAGAAGTAATGGTTATCCCGCGCTCTCTTTCTTGTTCCATCCAATCTGTAGTTGTCTCTCCATCGTGAACTTCACCTATTTTGTGTGATACTCCTGTATAAAAAAGCACACGTTCAGTCGTGGTAGTTTTACCAGCATCGATATGTGCAATAATTCCAATATTTCTAACTTTCTCTAACGGATAATCTCGTTCCATATAATTTACTTATTTTAAACTTAATATTAAAAAGCGCGACTTGCGCTAAAAACAATATATAACAAAACCTCTCTTTTTGCAAATAAAAAAAACGGCGCCTGCTTCCATAAGCTGGCGCCGTTAAATATTTTTCTACTTCGGCATTACGAAATTTAGTGCCCCTACTGTTCCAGTGGTGAAAAGATGATATCCCTTAAAACTATTAGGGTCTGGTTTTATATACACAGTATATTCTTTTCCAAGGATATACGGGCCATTACCCATGAATCTCGTTTCAATATTAAGAACTTGATGAGCAAACATAAGGTGAACACATCCCGAATTTTTAATATTGATATCAATTTGACAATCAAGATGATTTTCAAATGTAACGTATTTCGCTGTTTCATTCATCCATGGAGTTTCATTATCCTTACTACAGGACGTAAGAGTAAACAGGAAACTGACAAAAAGAAAAAACCCAATCTTCTTCATAAGAATTACTGATTAAAAAATTTAAACAACTGTGTTAATTTTAATGTTCAATATAGACCCTTAGGAACAAAAGCGCCCAAAGACCTATATTGAAAATATAATAATTATGAAGATTTTTGAAAGAACCCTTATCGCGACATAATAGCATGTATTGATTAAAAAGTCAATAGTAATTAGGCAAAACAAAAATCCCCTTTCGGGGACTTAAGATGTATTTTATTACCAAGCGAAGTGTGCAAATGCTTTGTTCGATTCTGCCATTTTGTGAGTATCTTCTTTCTTTTTGATAGCAGCACCTTCGTTTTTTGAAGCAAGAATTAATTCTTCAGCAAGTTTTAAGTGCATTGGTTGCCCTTTTTTAGAACGAGCTGCGTCACGAATCCAACGCATAGCAAGCATAAGTCTTCTCTCTGGACGAACTTCTCGTGGCACCTGATAGTTTGCACCTCCAATTCTCTTTGAACGAACTTCAGTAAGTGGTCCTGCATTCTTCATTGCTAAATCAAAAATCTCAAGCGGATTTGGATTGCCTGTCTTTTCTTTGATTACATCAAAAGCCTTGTACATTACCTTTCGAGCAGTTTCTTTCTTTCCAGACCACATGACATAATTTATAAACTTCTCTAGTTTTTGAGAATTATATAAAAAGTCTGGCTCTACGATATTTCTGTTTTTTACTTTTCTTCGCATTTTATAATTTAATTTATTTTATAAGTTTATTTAGCTGCTTTTGGTCTCTTGTTTCCGTAAAGTGATCGTCCCTGTCTTCGTTTCTCAACTCCTTGAGTATCGAGTACTCCACGAACGATGTGATATCTTACTCCGATTAAGTCTTTAACACGACCACCTCGAAGCATTACCACAGAGTGTTCTTGTAAATTATGTCCTTCTCCAGGAATATAAGCAGTAACTTCCATACCATTGGTCAAACGCACTCTTGCGATTTTTCGAAGAGCTGAGTTTGGTTTCTTAGGAGTAGTGGTAGTAACTTTCGTGCAAACTCCTCTTTTGAATGGAGCTGGGAAGTATACTGGTCGATTTTTTAAAACATTAAATCCTCGCGCTAAAGCCACCGTCTTGGATTTTCGGTGAACTTTTGTTCTATTCTTTTTAATTAATTGGTTTATTGTAGGCATTTGTAAATAAAATAGCCCCATAGGACTATGGCGATAATATACTATTTATTAAATCAAATTGCAAGCCCATACACTAATTTGCATGATGCGCCCCTGGCGCGTTGTATTCAACGTCATGTAAATTAGTGTATGGGCAAGCCAGTAATAAGGCTATAAAGAAAAATCAAAATTGGAAGCAAATATTTAGATAAAAAGAAAACAAAAGCAATAATCAAAACAAGCGAATATGTTTCAAAAAAACTTATCACCTGATGAAAAGAAGCAGGCAATAGATTAAAAAGTATTTTAGAACCATCAAGTGGTGGGATAGGCACAAGATTAAATATCCCCAAACTCAAGTTCACAAGCACTATCGAAGAAATAATAAAATTAAAACCTGCTGGCACATTCGCGCCTTCTGAAAAGCGCAAAATGAGACCAAAAAAAATTGCTATCGCAAAATTTGCCAACACTCCAGCAGAAGCGACAGCAACTGTCCCCCATTTTCTATCACTAAGGTTATTTGGGTTATAAGGTACTGGTTTTGCCCAACCAATTAAAAAAGGCGCCTGACTTATTACTAGAAGCGCTGGCAATAAAATAGAGCCAAATAAATCTAAATGATTTATTGGATTGAGGGTAAGCCGTCCAGCAAAACGAGCTGTCTTGTCGCCAAAATATTCTGCAACGTATCCATGAGAAACTTCGTGGATAACAACTGACATCACAAGCATAGCTACATAAAAAATCGCATCAATTGCATTCATATGGATTTTATGATAACATAAAAAAATTATGAAATCATGTGCAATATCAAAAAAAGGATCAATTGTTGGAGGTGGGTACTCAAATCGCACTCGTGCAACTAAATTTAACCCAACAGGCAAAAAGAGAAAATACCCAAATATTCAAAAGAAGAAGATTTTTGTGCCTGAATTAGGAAAGTCAGTTAGAATTGAAGTCTCAACTACTGGCATGCGTACTATGAAGAAAAATGGCATTTACAAAACTCTTAAAAAAGCTGGAATCGTAAAATAAAAACTCTTAAAAACTCCTAGCGGAGTTTTTTTGTTTTGGTATAATCAGCTTATGCGAACATATTTAGATATCGTAAAAAAAGTCTTAGAAAATGGTGAAAAAATCTCTACTCGCCAAGGAACTCCTGCCTATACTATTGCTGGAGCTATTTTTGAGCATGATATGTCTAAAGGGTTTCCACTACTAACTACTAAAAAAGTTCCTTTACGCTTGGTTGCAACTGAATTAGAATTTTTCATCAATGGCATAACAGATAAAAAATGGTTACAAGATAAAAATAACCATATATGGGATGAGTGGGCAAAACCACAACTTGCTCCATATGGCCACGACGAAGCTTCTAAAAAAAGAATGCTGGAAGAAAGAGAATTGGGACCAATTTATGGTTTCCAGTGGCGACACTTTAATGCTCCTTACACTAATTACGATGCAAATTATGAAGGGCAAGGGATTGATCAACTAAAAAAAGTTATTGAAACATTAAAAACAAATCCACGCGATCGTCGCATGATTGTCAGTGCTTGGAACCCACTTCAGTTTAACGAGATGGCTTTACCTCCATGTCATTATTCCTTCCAAATTACTACTATTGGGGATAAATTAAATTTAATGTGGAATCAACGTTCCGTAGATACTATGCTCGGCCTACCATTCAATATTGCAAGCTATGCATTACTGCTTCACTTAATTGCTAAAGAAGCTGGTTTTAAAGAAGGAAAGCTCGTTGGATTTTTAGCAGATGTACATGTTTTTGAAAATCACATCGATGGCGCCAAAGAACAATTAAGTAGAGATCCTGAAAAATATCCCCTATCAAAAATTGAAACGGGAAACTGGAAATCAATTTTTGATTGGCATGCCGAAGACACAAAAGTATTAAATTATGAAAGTTATGATCGTATCCCGTTTGAAATAGCAATATAAAAAAATGATTTTATCTCTCATTGCAGCCATTGGTAAAAATAATGAATTGGGAAAAAAGAATGATCTTCTTTGGAATTTACCTGTGGACATGAAACATTTTCGAGAAACTACTCGAGGCCACACAGTAATTATGGGACAAAAAACATTTGAATCTTTGGCCCAAGATGAAAACGGGAAACAAATTGGCAGATTATTACCAAATCGCAGAAATATAATTCTTACCCAAGACAAAAATTTTGAAAAAGAAGGAGCAGAAATTGTTTATTCTATTCCAGAAACAATGGAGTTGCTTTCAAAAACAACTAAAAAAGACGAAGAAGTTTTTGTTATAGGTGGCGGAATGATATATAAATTATTTATCGACATTGCAGACAAGCTTTATATCACACATGTAAATGCATCATTTTCTGATGCCGAAATATTCTTCCCTATCATAGAAAAAACAAAATGGGAAAAAACAAAAAGCACTCTTTTTCAAAAAGATGACCAAAATAAATATGATTTAGAATTTTGTGAATATATTAAGAAAGTTTCTTAATTATTTCATTGATTTGTTTATATAAATCTTCTAGCGTCCCTGAATTATCAATAGAATATTTTGCTGTCTTCATAACTTCTGGAATTTGTTTATCTGCTTCGGCGTTATGATCTTCTAAAAATTGTTCAAATGTTTTTTTATCATCTCCGGCATTTTCATTTCTTATTTTCATCCTTTCATATCTCACTTTTGAATCAGCATCAATCTTTACTAAAATAAAATTTGGTAATTCATTTAAATGTTCAATGTCTGTAAACCTTCGTACTCCATCAATGACAACCACATCTGCATCTAATTTTGATGCATCCATAGCAATTGCTTTTGCTAGTAAATTTTCTCCGAAATTCGCACGCAAAATAGTAGAAATTTTCTGAAGGTTCTCTCGGCTATTTGGTACAGCTACCCTTTCAAGTACGTCTCTTAAAATAGAAGAAAATTTGCAATCTTTTGCATTATATTTTTCTGCTAAATATTTTTTTGTCGTTTCCTTTCCACTCGCAAGTGAACCAACTAATCCAATAATTATTTTGGACATAAAATTTACATATCCTTATATTTCTGCATTTCTTCTTTTAATAATTCATATTTTATTTTAGCTTCTTTAAATAATTCCTTGCTTCTCCCCCCGGCATGATAGTCCATATTACAAACTACTCTTTTTATTCCTGCGTTAATAACCATTTTCGCACAAACGTAACATGGTGTCATATGACAATATAAAGTTGCCCCATCAAGCGCTATGCCAAAGCGAGCAGCATTTACTATGGCATTTTGTTCTGCGTGAGCAGTACGAATACAATGCCTACTCTCCGTTCCATTGTCTTGTACTACTGTATGCATCTCATGCCCAGCGTCATCGCAATGTGCTGTGCCCATAGGTGAACCTATGTAACCAGTACTTAAAACTCTTTTGTCTTTTACAATTACACATCCAGATTTCCCCCTATCGCATGTACTTCTGGTACCAACTAATTCAACCATACTTGAAAAGTATTCATCCCAAGATGGACGTTTATGCTTATTCTCGATTTCCTTTTTTATTGTTTTTTTCATATTGTTAAAAATAAATTATTGGTAATTTTACCTCTTAATGATACTCCCAAAAAGTGGCAAATACAAATCGTCTTTTATCTCGATTATTAATTCTTTCTTGTTTATTTTTTCAACAAATTCCACTGGGGCATTTGTGATTAATGCAAGTGGTTGTTGTTCTTTTCCCTCTCCCATACAAAATACAGCAGATGTTGCTAAGCTATCTGCAACGTCAGTACGAGAGAATTTTAGAACTCTTCCAAATATATCGTGAGTCCCGCGATAGTCTCGAACGCCCTTAAATCCTGCATATCCGAGCGCCACGCCTACTATACCAGCTCGTAGTGGAAATACTCTGCTGTCTGTTATTAACACGCCGAAATTTTTTAATTTAAATTTTTGTATTATTTTTTTTCTAATAATTTCCGCACTTTTGAAACTATCTTTTGGTAAAAGAATTATTTTGCCATTGGCATTTGATTCATCAATTCCAGCATTTGCCATAACCATATTGTCTTTTATTGTGAGCCACACCTGCTTTGTTTCAAGTGCAAAATCACTTTCTTTTTTTATAAGTTTTGTTTTTTCTTCTTCATTTTTACATACTGCAGTTCTCCCCTCTCCTAGAGCTACAATCTTAGAAGTGACAACTAAAATAGAATTATCTGGAATTTTTTTTACATATTTCAGAATAAACTCTAAAAGTTTTTCATTCTCGTTAAATACTTTGGTTTTGATTGGAGTTATTTTCATTTTTGCCTCTCAAAATACGAATCGCTAAATAAGAAAGTGGGGTATAAGCAAAACCCATGGCTACTTTGTAAATCCACCATGGAATAATAATTAAAATTATAGTTTTTACAGGCAATACGCCAAGATAAGCAATAAACATAAAAATAGAAGAATCGAGTAGTTGGGACCAGAGGTTAGAAAGATTAGAGCGTATCCAGAAATATTTTGCTCCAATATTTTTTTTGAAAAAGAAAAAAGAAAAAACATCTTGATATTC
>CAIVNB010000011.1 GCA_903907175.1 uncultured bacterium | reverse complement strand
TGCTTATCAATCAGCACTTGAAAGTCAAAAAAGATTAATAGCTATTGCCCAGGCAAACCTTGATCAGGCTAACACCATTCTCTTGCAGAGAATTTCAAATGCTCGTCCAGAGGACGTAGCAGCTGCTTCTGGTGCACTACAAGTGGCACAAGGAGCATATGATAATGATTTTATTTACGCCCCAGCGGATGGAACAATTACCGCAGTAAATATGGGTGTTGGAGAAATTGCATTAGCGAATGCAAGAGTTATTAGTATGATTACCAAAAGTAGCCAATAAAAATTACGTGTCCCGTTAGAAATTCAACTGACGGGGGAATAAAGATAAAAGATTATTAATTAAAATTTCTAATGGGATGAATGAAGAAAATAAACAAAAAGAAAAAATTGAAGTTAAGATCAAAAAGAGTGTTTTCCTAAAGCCTTGGGTGCAAAGTGTCACTGGTATTATTGTTATCCTTGTTTTATTTGTTGTCTTTTTATTTTGGAGAATTTTAAATAATCAGATAAAAATAGACAATTCATTTGTTGATGCACCGATTATTAATCTTTCTCCTACTACAGCTGGAATTTTAGATGAGATTTATGTAGATGTTGGAGAAAAAGTACAACCAAACACTGAAGTAGCAAAAGTCGGCAATGAAACTATTATGGCGAAGGTTAGTGGAACTATTGTTGAAGTTAACCACCAAGAAGGACAATTTTTCTCTCCAGGGATATCAGTTGTTTCTATGATTAACAATGAAGAAGAAAGGATAGTGGGGAAAATAGATGAAAATAAAGGACTAAGTGATATTAAGGTTGGGCAAATTGCCACATTTACCATTGATGCATTTGGTAGTAAAAAATTTCAGGGGATAGTTGATGAAATAAATCCGATTTCAGATCAGAGTGGAGTAGTTTTTAACATCTCTGACAAAAGACAGGTGAAACAATTTGATGTAAAAATTCGTTTTGACATAAATGCACATCCAGAATTCAAGCAAGGGATGTCAGCCAAGATCACTATCTATAAAAAATAATTCTATTAAAAGATTGAACCTTGTGATATGAAAAAAATGGTAAATCAGGACAATTTACGTTGGTGGATATTAGCTACGGTGATAATTGGGACTTTTTTAGGGCGTCTTGATGGGACAATTGTGAATCTAGCACTCCCTAAAATAATCAATGATTTCGGCATAAACGTCTCTGCTGCGGGTTGGATTGCTACTGCATATATTTTGGCCAATGCAGTCTTTGTTCCTATTTGGGGGAAATTAGGAGATACGATTGGACGAAAAAAAGTATATATTTTTGGTTTTTCTATTTTTATTTTAGGATCAGTCCTTGCTAGTTTTTCTTGGAACTTAACTTCAATGATTGTTTTCAGAATTATTCAAGCTATTGCTGCGAGTGCGGATTATCCGACAGCTATGGCTATAATTGCAGTTACATTTCGAGAGGGGAGAGAAAGAGCTCAGGCGCTTGGTATTTGGTCTTCTTCTTTTGCGGCTGCAGTGGTTTTTGGGCCACTTCTTGGTGGGCCTTTGATTGATATTTTTGGTTGGCAGTCAGTATTTTTGATTAATTTACCGATTGGGATTGTGGGCATTTTGATGGCACTTCGTTTTATTAATGAATCAACTTCAGAAATAAAAACAACTCACTTTGATTGGTGGGGAGCTTTGACTTTAGGTGGAGCACTTTCAGGACTTGTGCTTGTTTTAGACAAAGGGCTTGATTGGGGGTGGCTTTCTGTTTCATCTCTCATTTGTTACTTTGCAACAATTTTCTTACTTGGCTTGTTTATTAAAATAGAACATAAATCAGAAGAACCAATTGTTGATTTAAAATTCTTTAAAATTCCAGCATTCGTAAACGCACTTGTTAATAACTTTGTAGTTTTTATGGGGATGATGGGTGGTGTTTTTCTTTTGCCAATTTTCGCTCAGACATTTTTAGGGTATACTGCCACGCAAAGTGGGTATCTTTTTATTCCAATGGCTGTTGCAATGATGCTTGCTTCGCCACTTGGGGGAAGTTTTACCGGTAAAATTCAAGCGCGATATATTATTTTTGCAAGTACTCTTGTTGCTTCAATCGGGCTTTTTCTTTTCACTAGAATTGATCCAAAATCAACTGCGCTTGATTTAATAATTCCTCTCGTGATTATGGCTTTTGGTCTTGGGTTTGGAATGGCACAACGAACTTCTATTATTGCTTCAGTTGTTGATGAACATGAGATTGGTATTGCGTCTTCTGTTCTTGCACTCGTACGAAATATTTCTGGGGCTTTTGGTATTGCGATTTTTGCGACAATTTTAAATAATTCTATTGAAAGCAATGTTTTAAAAATTAGTCATTTTAGTACTATCACTTCACATAATCCAAACATTATCCAAGAGTTTGTTTCTCTGGTAACACTTAAGGCACAAGTGAATGCTTATGCAAATGTATTTCTTGTTTCTGCCATAGTTGTCTTTATTGGTGCTTTTCTTGCTCTTTTGTTGAAAGTAAAAAATGAAAGAACTGACATAAAAGTACAGGTAGAATAAAAATATCTTTGTAGCTAGATTTTAAAACGTTTTTCTGGTATAAATTAAACGCATGGTGCCTATAGTGTAATGGTTAGCACTAGGGTTTGTGGAACCCTCAGTTCGAGTTCGAATCTCGATAGGCACCCAACGATTTTGATCTTATTTAATAAGGTTTATTTATTCTATCCCTAAAGGGAGTTGAACTGGTATAATAAAAATATGGAAAAAATACCCAGAACAGAAAATATAGATTCGGTTTTTAATAGAAGTGGAAATATTGAAGCAAAGATTGGAGATACGGATATAAAATTGGAATACGCATCTCCTGATATTAAATACTTATTTAAGTCCATTTTTGAAAGAAAAAATATTTTTGATCAGAATATAAAAAAATTAGATGTACTAAAAAATTTACGAAAGATTGATAATTTTACTTTACAAAACTCTACAAATAGATATTCAATAAAAGATATTTTACCCCCAGACTGGGAAGTTTATTTTTTAAATAAAAAAAGTAGGGAATTTGTAAGTGGACTTGATTTCAAGAAAAAAAATATTATTTTAAACGAAAATCCGCTAGAAGTAGAAGGTATACTAAGTTTAGTGCATGAGATGGGTCATTATGAAGAATATGAAATTCTCTCAGAAGAAGAGAAAAAAGAGAGAACAGATGCCAGACGGAGAGATGGGTTTTTTGGTATAGTCCACCAAAAAGATAAAGACTTGATTATAAAAGAAGAAAGAAATGCTTGGGCATATGGACTTAACCATCTTCGTCATTTTAAGAAAGATTTAGATATTTCCTCTGAAGAAATAGAAAAGAAAGTTCATAATGATTGTTTGCAACACTATGAGGACAATATAGACACTTATGAAGGGTTAGATTATAATAAAAACGTGAATCCCAGAACAGAAGAATTGCCAATAGTAAGTCAAAAACAAGAAATTAAAATTGATTTTGCAACTTCTACTAAAGAGAAGCTTGTTGATAATATGGATTTTTCTATTGAAGAGAATCAAGATTATTTACCTGACCAAAGAGAACAATTTAAGAAAAAAATAAAAGAAGCTCTTAATCTTGCTTTGGAAATTCATAAAGACCAAAAACCTCGACCTGATGGTCCTTATGTTAATCATATTGTAAGAGTAAGTAATAGGATTGTCGAAGAATATGGGATTAAAGATCCTGAACTTGTTATTGCAGCAGCACTTCATGACTCAGTTGAAGATCAGGCAGAAAAATTAGCCCCTCTCGTTAATAGTACTGAATTGGTTTCAATCAGAGAAAAAGCATTGCTTTTTATTAAAAATACTTTTGGAGAGAGAGTCGAAAAAATTGTTTCTAAGCTTTCAAATCCAGAACCTGAAAGTGAAGGACTTACTCCAGAACAAAAAAATTCTATTTACAAAGAACACGTAAAAGAAGCGATAGAGGATTCAGATGTTTTTCCAATAAAACTTGCTGATTTTTCAGACAACGCTCTAAATTTAGAAGCAGTAGGTTACCCAACAAAAAGATTAAAGTTAAGTAAAAAATATTTACCAGTCATGGAGGTTTTTATTGATAGAATTGATAGAGCTCAAGATATTTTAAGTCCAGAGAAAATTGTCGAGATGAGAAATCGTTTATTGTCAGCAATGGAAAGTACTAAAACATTTATTCAAAATCAAGAAATTAAAAATTTAGAAAAAGAAGGGGAGGAAGAAAAAATTACAAAAGCCAGAGAAGATATACTAAAAAAATTTGAGTAAGTAAATTATATAAATAATACTAAAAATGGTAGGAATAATTAATTTCTTTTAAGCACAAAGTTCGAAGCTCGTAGAGTATAGGACCCCCAATAATTTGATATAATATAAGTCTATGTCTCAAAAAAATAAACAGAAATTTTTACTAATAGCAATTGCAGGTTTTTTCATGTTTGTGGCTATTTTGCTTTTAGAACTGAATACTATTGTTTTTTGGGCATTTACTAATATTTTTAATATCGTTGATTATAAATTTTTACTTAGTATATTATTGGCAGTATTTTCTAGTGGTTTTATAATCATGCTTCTCATAGAGAGATATTTTACAAATACACTCGTACGTTTTTTGTATCTTACTACTGCAATATGGATGGGAGTTTTTGTGTATTTTTTTATTTCTTCGGTAGTTTATATTACTACAAACTTTTTTGTGGAGATTCCAAATATTATTGGAATTTTATTATTTTTAATTGCGATAGGAGTTTCAATATATGGAATTCTCCATGGGAGAAAAATTGTAGTAAAAAAGATAGAAATTTCTTTACCCGGATTAACTCCCGAGTGGAAAGGTAGAAAGATAGTGTACATGAGTGATTTACACCTTGGTCCTATAAATGGTGTAAAATTTGCAGAGAGAATTACCCAAGTCTCAAATTCTTTATCACCCGATATTGTTTTTAT
>CAIVNB010000010.1 GCA_903907175.1 uncultured bacterium | reverse complement strand
GCTGAATTCAAGTCACAAATGCAACTTTTTGATTAGACAAATTTATATAAAAAAAATCATTTGGAGATAAAAACCCCAATTTTTTTCTTGGACGATTATTTAATTTTTCTTGAACCTCAGCTACGTCTTGCTCTGTAATGTTTTCAAAGGAAGACCCTTTAGTAAAATATTGTCGAATTAGACCATTTGCGTTTTCATTAGCTCCGCGTTCCCAAGAATGATATGGTTTTGCGAAGTAGAAGTCAATATTTAAACCAAGACCAATTGATTTATGTTCTGCAAACTCTTTACCATTATCTGCAGTGATAGTATGTAGAAGCTCCTTATAAGGGGTCAATACTTCAACTGCTTTTTGAGCAAGTTCTTCGGCATTTTTCCCATTTAGTTTTGCAATCCATATCTTACTACTTACTCTATCGTTAATGGTCAATAAAGCGCCCTTATGATTTTGTCCTATTACAGTATCAATCTCAAGGTCGCCAAGTCTCTTTTTTTGGTCAACAATGGCAGGTCGTTGAGATATATCAACACGGTCTTTTATTATGCCCCTGGAATCTTTAGCAGCACCACGTTTGCGATACTTTCTTCCTCTTCGTCTAAGATGCAAATGTAATTTACCCCCTTTCTTTTTATCCTGCCAAATATGCTGATAAAGTCGTTCATGACTAACACAATTTATCCCTTTCAATTTTGCCCTACCAGTTATTTGCTCTGGACTAAAATCTCGAACAAGCAGACTTTCAACGAAACTTTCAACTTCTTTCGTAAATTTGATGTGCTTTGGCTTATCTTTTTGTCTTTGATTATACTTCCGCTGTGCTAAATCACTATTATAACTACCACTGCGTTTGTCGCAGTTTCGCTTCAGCTCGCGACTTACGACAGACTTGTCTTTTCCTATTGTAATGGCAATTTCTGATTGTTTGCACTTTTGCCTTCTCATTACAGAAATTGTATACCTTTGTTCTACGGTTAGATGTTTCATTTGCAACTTTTTTTTGACGAGGAGAGCGCAATATAGACTTTATCCATCGAGACCAGGGGGGAAGAAATTTTCTTTTCTCCTTTGTCTTGAAAAATAATATCAAACGGTTTCCCTCGTGAAAAGTTGCATTTATTAGTTGAATTTAGGTGTTATTTTCTTTTTATGTCCAGCCATCAATCGTTTTAAAAACTCAATAAATAATTCTGAATCAAACATTCCTTTATAAAGCATAAACCGCAATACTCCTTTATTACTCACAGCTGATATACTGTTTATGCTACTACGTGTTCCTGTTACTCGGACTATTGGTGTCTCTCCTTTTTTAGCCCAGGTTTTCCCTTTATGGTCAGTACTTTTAAATCCGGCTTCATCTTCAAAGTAAATTTCCCTTTTTTCTTTTTTGGCTTCTTTTACTATGGCTGGATATTCTTCTCCTATCCATTTTTCTACTTGTTCTGGGTTTTGCTGATATGCTCTAAATAAGGGTTTTTGTTTGCTATAACCAATTTCATGTAATATTCTACTTACCGTCCATATGCTAACTTCCTTTTGAAATTTTCTTAATATTATT
>CAIVNB010000009.1 GCA_903907175.1 uncultured bacterium | reverse complement strand
TTCGTTTTCTAACTTTGTAAATGGTAAATTTTCTATTGTTGTAGATCGAATTGCATATTGACGCATTCTAAACAAAGATATACCTATACAAACGATATTCACAGCAAAAAATATAATCGCAACTTCAGAATAGCTATATCTACCTAAAAGATGAGAAGAAAATGGCACAAGGCCTATAAAAAAGAAAAAAACTGCATTTAGATTTGTGAACTTAGTATCAATATTTTTCGCCAAAATCGAAGCGATAAAATGATGCGATCTCCAATATGTAAACAAAAGTGCAAATCCTAAAAGATAACTGATAAATACTGGCAATAAAGTTATAAGTGATTTGATAAGAGTATTGTTATCAACAATGCCATAAAATTCAGGTACCCGTATTTCGAATACAAGAATCGTCATGACTATTGCAAAAATACTGTCTGCCAATTGGTCTAAACGTGTTTGTTTCATAGAGATATTATAACACCCTGTAGTAGATTTTAGCAAAGTAAATTTCTTTAATTTACACACTATGTGCATTACTAAAATTCACTACGGGGTAACATATTTATTGATATTGAATATATATCGGTCGTGGGGTCAATTTAAGTAATTCTTGAGGCTCCATTAAGACAGTTTCCGGTTCTAAAATATCATTTTTATAAAATAATTTAAAACCAGTAAACTGTACAGGTTCTTTATAAATGAATTGTTTATAAGTACCTATTTTCCTATCAGCCTCTCCCCAGCCATCCATATTCATTACAATTTGTACTTCAGGCAGTGTCTCAATTTTGTCATAATTTGTAACCATTTTTTGGGTATATCTATGAACAACCAAAATTTTTGGGGTCAAATTATTTTCTTTTACAATTTTTGCCAAATAATTTGCTGTAAAGTTTATGTCATCTGCACTGAGCGTCCCAACGATTTTCCCTGGCCGTATTGTCCCCTTCATAGAAAACTCAGGATCAATGCCAAGGTGTACTTGCGGCATTTTTAAATATTTTTCAAACAAAGGAACTTCCGTTTGCAAATTACTAAATCCAACTTGGATATCAAGAAAAACAATACCATTTATTTTTTCTGCCATTTTTATTACTTTATCTATTTCACTATCTGGCATACGAAATCTATATTTACCATCTTTACCTGCACTCCCTTGAGCCACAACTGCAATATAATGAAGTGCTGGCACCACGGGAGTTTCAGGATCCGCATCATTCCATCTTTTTACTTCTACCATAAGCTTTTCTGTCATTCTTTCCTCTGCGTACTCTCCCAAGATTCCCATTTTTGTTGAATATAAATTTCCATAATAAGCGACAACTCGCTTAAACGGCAATATCGCTCCATCGTTCGGATAAACTGTACTCACTGGCCAAAAATTTAGCTTAGGAATAGGAACTGGCAAAGGCTTGCCTGTTTTGGGATCAATTTTTGGTTCAACAACTTTTGGAATAGGATTATTTGCCAATTTTTCCATTCTTAAATCATAATCTGCTTTATCAAGTGGAGGAACAACTGGTTTAGGGGGAAGTTCTACAACTTTTTCTATTTCTTTATTTCCATTTTTGTAATTAGTACCCGCATTACTAAAAAACCCTACTCCAATCACCAATAAACCAATT
>CAIVNB010000008.1 GCA_903907175.1 uncultured bacterium | reverse complement strand
TTGAAATCTCGCCAAAAGATACAGCCGAGGAAAATGGAAATCCTAATTCCCAAAATATTTGTTTCCATTTTCCGAGTCCGCATTTACGAATTCGCATCACTACATTAGTAGAGCGTGGTAAGAATATTGAAATTAAGAAAAGCGTCGAGCGTGCACATTAACTTTAATCATTTGGATTTTGCTCGAAATAGTTTCGAACTTTGTCCAACATACACCGCAGTATTAAGTTTAGATTTCTGCGAGGAATTTTTCGATTTCTTTTTTTGCGTCTTTTTTTTCTACTACAATCCTTTCAAGCATACATAGCATTGGAAGTTTTTTGTATTTTTTACCAATAAGTTTAATTAACGGCGGAAGAGACACAAGTCCTTCACTCAATAGATTTGTACTGCCATGGATTGAAATGTCTGTGCCAACTTTTCTGTTTTGAGAATGTTCGCTTGAAACAGTTGCAAAAAAATCACCTAAGCCTGAAGTACCAAGAATTATTTTTTTATCTAATCTCATAATTTTCATTATCTTTTGCATTTCCATAATTCCCTTAGCGGAGAAGTATCCTTTGGTGTTATTGTCTTCGAGAGAGCTATCAATAATACTTATTGCAAGGGTATAAACATTTTTTAAAACTCCAGAAATTGCAACAGAGTGAACTTTTTTGGAATATTCAAGTTTTAATTTTGTGCCACGAAATAGTTCACTTATTTTTTTAAAATCGTTTTTATTTTTTGAAGCGACAACTCCAAAACTCATTTTGCCGCCTACTATTTCTTTTGCAAACATGGGTCCTGAGATAAGGGCATATCTCATTCCTTTAATATTTTTTTCAATTATTTGATCAACGCTCATTTCCGAAGTAGCTTCTATCCCTTTTGATAGTGAAATTAAGACAGTATCTTTTTTTGTATCAGCTAAAATTTCTTTTAAAAGCTTATCTAAATGCCAAGAGGGAATACATAAAAAAACAAAATCAGAGCCATGAAGGCATTCTTTTATTGTTTTTTTACTTAAGTTTTTTGATTCATCTTTGTCGTAAATATCGATTAAATATTTTTCATTTTTATTTTTTTGGGCTTCCTCCAATAAATACAAGATTGCACTTCCTATTTGCCCGCTACCTATTATAGTGATTTTCATCCTATTAGAAAATTTAATTAATAAAACTTCTCCGACATTCTTGTGCCCATTTATTTTCTAACGGGACAAGTATTTCAAATTATATCTTTTTTAAGAAAAAGTTCAAAGAATTCGGTGTATATTTAATAATTTTGTATTTATGTTATAATATCAAAATGACACCAACAGAGAAGTTTAAACAAAAGATATGGCGGGTAATCTATAAATTTTTTCACATAGCACAGAAAGACTTATTGAATACTGGTTTGATTAAACATACAGATAAAAAACAAAAATATCATATAGGGTGGCTTGCCCCTGGAAAAACATTAGAAGATTTAAAGAGACACCTTCATGAGAAATGGGGTTTTGGTAATCATTTCGTTGCTTGGACAGACGAGGGTCAAGTTCTATCTTGGAGAAAATTAGTAGATTTCAATGATCAATATCATTTGCGAGTTTTTGAAGATGGTGAAATGAGAGGTCACTTTGAACTTACTCCAGAAGGACATCCTATCGATCACTTTACCGAAAGAGGGGAAGTGGATAAAAAAGAAGATTTCTTAAAATTTTTAGGAGATTATGTAGTAGAAGAAAAATATATTTCACATTTAGAAATGGACCCAGACGCCTATAACCCTGATTCAGAGATAACTATAGAAAACGAAAATAAAAAATAGATAGATAAAATATTTTAGGGGGTTTTGCGAGCGGCGGCGAGCAAACTTCAGGATTTTTTAAGCTTCAAAAAATCTGTGCCCTAAGATTTTTTATCTAGCTATTTTTTAGTCTATTTTGGACTCTGGCAACACCAAATCCCAAAGTTTCCCTGCGACGTTGTTTGATTTACCAAAGAGAACATAATGATGAAGATCAATAAAGGGTAGGGAATTGCATTCAATTATTCCACAATGTTGTTCTTCGTGCCAAGATTTTGTGATGTCTTCTATTATAAAATCTACCCCAATCAATGGGTCTTTCAAAAATCTTCCTACATGTTCTAGCATTTCTTTATTGTCAGGATGGATTATGTCTGTTACTTCTGTTGTCGTACCTCCACATCCACGAGAGGTTTTTTGAGAAAATGTTACAACTTTTCCTTTAAGCGAAATATCATCTAATTTAACATTTTGACGAGCAAGTTCTGCCTCTGCTTCTTTGTCAATTGGTATTTTATGGAAAATTGGGCCAGCTCGTTCAGGGCGTTCATTTTCTTTTTCTAAAAGTTCACGAATCGTATGTACGCCATCGCCCGTTATTTCTGGTTGATCACGTTTTACAACTCCGACAAGTTTTCCACCAACTAGAGTTCCTCGAAAAAGATAACCATTAAGTTCTTCTTCTATCACTACTAGAGGAGAAAGTTTTTTTGCTTTTTTAAATCCGATTTTTAAATCATCTGGAGTATTTAAATGTATCATTGTGTGCCTTGAACGAGAACCTAGGTTTGGTTTAGTAATCACAGGCTTTGTAATACTGTTGAATATTTTTAAAGCTTTTTTGAAACTCCAGGCTACTCCACCACGTGCGACAGGGATTCCTTCTTTTAGGAATTTTTCTTTCATTATACCCTTATCATCCATCCAGCCTAGAGAATCAGCTTCTTTTCCTTCTGGTCGCGGAAGACCATCAAAAGTTATTTTTTTTCCTTTATATTCAGCTATAAAGATATCTCTCACTATACCCAAGTGGAATTCATACATTTTAATACCACGTCTTTCTGCTTCAATCCAAAAACACTTTGAACGCCAAGAGTCATGCTCATCTGGTTTATAAGTATAATGTCCGAGTTTTAGAAAGACCATCAGGCGATAAAATGGAAATGATATTTTATTTGAAATCGCCTCTGCTGTATTTTTAAAAAATAATTCTAGAAAACCAAAAAATGGTTCGCTTATCATCCCTAAAAGGACAGACATATAAGCTACCCAATGTACTTCTTGCGCTGGTTCACAATCTTTGCAATGTTTCATGGTGATATTATATCAGAAAATTTAATTTTTTTAATGCGCTATTGTGAAAGCGATTATTTTTCTTGCTCCTGCTTGTTTTAGTGTTTTTTTAGCTTCGTTTAATGTTGCACCAGTTGTTGTAACATCATCTATTAATATTATATTTTTTCCAGCCACTAATTCTTTATTTTTTACCACAAAAGAACCAATAATATTTTTTAATCTCTTACTTCTATCTTCGATTCGGGCTTGATGTTCTGTATCCTTTGGTTTTATTAAAATATTTTTTTCTAAATTGAAATTAACATTTTTATCTAATTTTACCAATTCATTGCAAATCAATGTTGCTTGGTTAAAGCCCCGTTCACGTTGACGTCTAGGAGCTAGGGGTATAGGTATTAAGATTGATTCGTTAAAATTTTCAAGTTGTTTGAGGTCCGCCAATTCTTCTAAAATCCTACCGTACATTATTTCTGCAAAAATATTTGCCAATTTACGTTTGCCTTTATATTTTAAAAGCCAAATAGCTTTTTTAATTTTTAAATCACGATAATCAAATAAGGGAAATACCCAATTAGCACTTTCTCTTTCTGCTTCTCTCGAGGAAGAGAGGCACTTTATACACAAAAGAGCCCCCTTTTCCTTACAAGAGAAGCAATTCACAGGGAAAATGATATCCAATATGGTGTTTAAAAGCTTCATATATGATATAATATTATCACAAATGGACAATCCGTTTAAAAAAATTATTTCAAATATTTCAAATATTGGATTTTTTAGTAGCAACACAAACGATAGTGCTGTGGGGATAGATATTGGTTCTTCTTCTATAAAAGTTGTTGAAATAAAAAGAAAAGCAGGCAAGGCAGTTCTTTCAACTTATGGGATGATAGGGCTTGGTCCTTATGCTGGTATTGACATTGGTAGGGTAACAAATCTTCCTGTTGAAAAAATCATAGAAGCTCTTACTGAAACATTAAAACAATCTGGCATAACAACAAATTTTGGTGCCTTGGCTATGCCCGTACAATCAAGTTTGATTTTTACCATAGAACTTCCACCGAATGTTAAAAAGAGTGAAATATCTTCAATCATTACGATTGAAGCAAGAAGATTTATACCAATACCGATTACAGAAGTTTCTCTCGACTGGTTTTTATTACCTAAAAAAGAAGCGACCTTTCTAGAAGCAAATAGTGAGAATGTTTCTGCTCCATCAGAAGAAAAAACAGAAGTATTGGTGGTAGCTATTCAAAACGATGCAATTGCAAAATATAGATCCATAATTAACAGATGTAAGTTGAATGCTAATTTTTTTGAGATTGAAGTTTTTTCTTCCATTCGTTCAAATTTTGAACATGAATTGTCTTCAGTTCTTTTGATAGATTTTGGTGCTTCTCGTACAAAATTATCGATTGTTGAATTTGGAACTGTAAAAAGTTTTCACATTGTAAGTAGAGGGGGAGCTGATATTACTGATTCTATTTCAAAATCATTGAGTATTTCATTCCCCGAAGCAGAAAAAATGAAAAAGGAATATGGCTTATATGGTAATCCCAATGAAAAAAAATTGGCTGATGTAATCAAAATACACACAGACTATATCTTTTCTGAAACCAATAATGTATTATTAGGATATGAGAAGAAGTATAACCGTACGATAAGCAAGGTAATACTTACTGGTGGTGGCGCACTCCTTAAAGGATTGAAAGAAGTAGCCTTAAATAATTTTAAAGCGGAGGTAGAAGTGGGACGTCCTTTTTCTAAAGTTGGAACACCGGCATTTTTAGACAAAATTTTAGAGTCAACAGGTCCTGAATTTGCGGTTGCGATAGGTCTTGCCTTGAGAAAATTACAAAACAATGAGATAATGAAGTAGGTAATAAGTAAAATATGGATCAAAATTTTCAAACATCATTTATACCAAAGAAACCGATGATTGAACAAAGTAGGGTTGTAAAACGTCCTATTGGGTTGTTTATGATTATTGCTATTTTTATTTTTTTTACTATGGTTTTAGCCTCAGGAGGAGCTTACTTTTATAAAAAAGTTTTGACAGATAAAATTACTAAAATGGAGAGTGATTTAAATTTAGCAAAGAATCGTTTTGAGCCAGCAAAAATTGCTCAACTAAAGCTATTGGATAGAAGACTTATTTCTTCAGATGAAATTTTATCAAAACATATTACAGTTTCCCCAATCTTTGAAGCATTAGGAGCGTTAACAATGAAAACTGTTCGTTATACCAAATTTGGTTATGATTTTGGGGAAAAAGGAATTATAGTAAAAATGAGTGGGCAGGCAATTGGATATAGTTCTGTTGCTCTTCAAGCTGATTTATTCACAAAAAATAAAAATTTAATTGACCCAATTTTTTCAAATCTTTCCTTAGATGATAAGGGTAATGTAATTTTTGATTTAGAGTTTTTAGTTGACCCAAGTTTTGTAAATTATAAGCAAGTGATTAAGACAGCTGCTAGTTCTTCTAGTTCTAGCGAGACAGTTAGTACTGGAACAGTGAATTAATTATGTTTAGATATATTGCACCAATAATTTTAATAGGAATTGCAGGGACTGGGTTCTTTATGCTTACTAAGCCAATTATTGGTGATATTTCTACAATAAATACAGAAGTTGCTTCTTACAATGAAGCATTAAACAATGCTGTGGCACTAGAAAATGAACGTGATAAATTGACTAAAAAATACAATGCAATTAATCCTGACAATTTATCTAAATTACAAAAACTTTTGCCCGATAATGTAGATAATATTCGTCTTATTTTGGAGATTGAAAAATTAGCGAAACCGTATGGGATGATCTTAAAGGACGTTAAATATGATTCAACTGCATCAGCTCCTGCAAGTCCTGCGGCTGCGGGTACAGGCTCTCAAACAGCAAGTACTACGGATACAACAAATTCTTCACCAATTGTAGTGCAAAATAAATTAGTTCAAGAAAACAAAGAATATGGAACATTAAATCTTGAGTTTTCTACTGAGGGAACGTATTCTAATTTTATTAATTTTTCAAAAGATATAGAGAACAATCTAAGAATAGTAGATATTTCTGCTGTTGTGTTTTCCTCTGATACTGGCTTAACAATAGGGAAAGTTAAATTAACTGATTCATATAGATACGATTTTAAAATTAAAACTTATTGGCTGAAAAATTAATATATGAGTTCAAAAATAAAAAACATAATAATATTAATTGTTGTCGCAGTTGCTTTAGTATTAGTTTATATTTTTTTTATTAAAAAAGCGCCAGCACAAGATGCAACACTTACTTCCTCAACGACTGGTGCCGCAGTAGTCCCTGGTACGGGGACGACCAGTGGCGCTACTGATACAGCAGTGATCAGTGAAGATTTCATCACACTACTTTTGAATGTAAAAAGTATCAAGTTAGACGATACTATATTTAGTGATCAGGCATTTATCTCTTTGCGAGATTCAAGTATTACCCTTACTCAAACTGGTGACGAAGGAAGACCAAATCCATTTGCCCCAATTGGCTCTGAAGCAATGGGATTGCCCGTAGATTTAGGAACAGGTGGAGATACTACTCTTTCAGGAATTCCTCCAACAACTTCTCCAACAACTCCGCCAGCAAATTCTCCTCCAACAATCCCTCCAATGACTCCTCCTCCAATAATTCCTGGTAGGTAAAATTTAATATGTTAGAAATCGTAAATAGAACAAAAGAATTAATTTGATATGAGTTTTTTAGAAGAGTTAGTAAAAAAAGGAAGGATCAATGAAAGCCAAATAGTAGATATCAAAAATCGTGCAAAAGAAAAATACGATGGTGATATCGATGACGTTCTTGTTGAGATGGGCATTTTAGATGAAGAAATTCTTAAAGCAAAAGGAGAGTATTTTAATATGCCCATAAAGAAGGTTGATCCAAAGGCAGTATCTTTTAATGTACTAAAATATATCCCAGAAGATTCTGCAAGGCATTATAATTTTGCTCCTTTTAATCTAAGTGATGGAATATTAGAAGTGGGAGTTATAGATCCTGATAATATTCAAGCCATGGATGCACTTCAATTTATTTCTGCGAAGTTGAATATTCCTTTTAAGATTTTCCTAATTTCAAAAAAAGATTACAAAGAAATATTGGAAGGTTATAAGGGGCTGACAACCCAAGTAGACGATGCTATCGATGAGTTTAATAATGATGAAACAGAAGAGTTAAAAAATACAAATTCAACAGACAAAAATGCAGAAAAGAAAAAGGAAACAGAAGAAGAAAAAATAGTAGAGGATGCTCCAGTAATAAAGATTGTTTCTGTAGTTTTACATAATGCTATTGAAGGCAATGCTTCAGATATTCACATTGAACATACAGGAGAAAAAGTAAAAGTTCGTTATCGTGTCGATGGGACTCTTTATACATCGATTACTCTACCGGTAAATATTTACAATGGCGTGGTTGCTCGTATAAAAATTCTTTCAAAATTACGTTTAGATGAAAAAAGAAAACCACAAGACGGGTCTTTTTCTACTAACATGGAAGGGAGAAAGATAGATTTTCGTGTATCGACTATGCCTTCTTATTATGGTGAAAAAGTGGTTATGAGAGTACTCGATTCAGAAAAGGGAGTTAAGCCACTCGATCAACTTGGTTTATCAAAAAGAAACTTAGGATTAATCAAAGATGCAATTCAAAGACCATATGGACTTATCCTGATTACAGGACCAACTGGTTCTGGAAAATCCACGACCCTATACTCATTAATGAACGAGCTTGATAAGGAAAAAAGTAACATTGTTTCCCTAGAAGATCCTATTGAATATCATATGCCTGACATCAATCAATCTCAAATGATGCCAGAGATTGGTTATGATTTTGCCACAGGACTGCGTTCAATACTTCGTCAGGACCCTGATATTATAATGGTTGGAGAAATCCGTGATAAAGAGACAGCTCAGCTTGCAATTCAGGCAGCTTTGACAGGGCACCTTGTTTTTTCGACACTCCACACAAATAATGCAATCGGTGCAATTCCTAGACTTATAGACATGGGAGTGGATCCATACCTTATTGCACCTACTTTGGTTCTTTCGGTTGCACAACGTTTAGCTAAAATGACTTTTCCTGCTTCGAGAAAGCTTGTACCTATGGACCAAAGTATAAAAATGCAAATTGAAAAAGAATTAGCAGATTTGCCGGAAGAATATAGAAAAGAAATTGAAATAAAAGATGAGATGTATGACACAGTTCCGGTTTCAGAGTGTCCTACAGGGACACGTGGACGTACTGCTGTTTGTGAAATGTTTAAAGTAGATAAAAAAATGCAAGAAGTGATACTAAAAAATCCAACAAGTTCTGCAATTTATGAATTGGCAAGAAAAGGTGGTATGCTTACTATGAGGGAAGATGCAATGCTAAAAGCAATAGACGGTGTTATTCCTTTTAGGGAAGTATATAATTTTATGGAAGAGGGGGAGTAGTAGTATTGCACTTAAATCAACTTTGTTTATTATTTTTTTGTACTATAATTAGTAGAGAAATATATGGAAGGAGAAAAAAAGAAAATTTTAATAGTTGATGATGATGGCTTTCTTTTAGACATGTATGCTTTTAAGTTTAGTCAAAATAACTTTGATGTTTATACTGCAAATAGTGGCTTAAAAGCAATAGAAAAACTAAAAGAAGGTTTAAAACCGGATATTATTTTGATGGACATAATCATGCCTGAGATGGATGGATTTGAAATGTTTAAAAAAATTAATGATGAAAAATTATCTCCTGATTCAATTAAAATAATTCTTTCTAATAAGGGTCAACAAGAAGACATAGATCGAGGAGTAGCTCTTGGTGCCGCAGGTTATATAATAAAAGTAAGTTCTACTCCAGTTGAAGTAATAGAAAAAGTAATAGAAATCTTATCAAATAAAAAAACGTTAACCCAAAATTAATAAAATGATAGATCCCAAAAAAGAAATTGAAGAATTAATATTAACAGCAATCCGTGAAGGTGGGTCAGATTTACATTTAGGAGCGGGGAGAGTTCCGGCTATCCGAGTATCTGGGGAATTAATTTTTCTTGTTAAGCGAAGCGTTTTGTCAAAAGAGGACATGGTTGCTATTTTGGGTGAAATTTTAGATAAAAAGAAGTTTGACACATTCATGGAAGTACAAGAGATGGATTTTTCCTATGATTTTCGTGGAGAATCACGACTCAGAGGAAATGTTTTTTTTCAAAAGGGTCTTATAAATATTGTTTTTAGGTTAGTACCAAAGGTTAAAACTCTTGAAGAGTTGCATTTACCTCAAGTTCTCGCTGATTTCACTAAAAAGAAACAAGGTTTTTTCTTGGTAGTTGGACCAGTAGGGCATGGTAAGTCCTCTACATTGTCTGCAATGATTAATTTAATAAACAATGAACAAGCTCGTCATATCGTTACAATTGAAGATCCTATTGAATATATATATACTCAAAATAAATCAATAATAAATCAACGAGAAGTAGGAATTGACACAAAGGACTTTACTTCAGCTTTAAAATCTGTATTTCGTGAGGATGCAAATGTAATATTGATTGGAGAAATGCGTAACGCTGAAACGATTTCTACTGCGGTTACTGCTGCTGAGACAGGTCATTTAGTATTTTCAACATTACATACAAATAACGCTTCTCAGACGATAGACAGAATAATAGATTCTTTCCCTGGGAACCAACAAGATCAAATAAGAATTCAACTTGCCTCAAGTTTACTCGGTATTTTTTCTCAAAGACTTGTCCCAAGAATTACTGGAGGGCTTGTTCCTGCATATGAGCTTTTGATAAAAAACAATGCAGTTTCAAATTTAATACGTGAAAAACGGACTCATGAGATAGATGTTGTTATAGAAACAGGAACAGAATCTGGAATGGTTGATTTTAATCGATCACTCCTTGAACTTGTACGAGCCGGAGAAATTTCTATAGAAAGTGCTTATGAATATTCACTTAATCCAAAAGGACTTGAGCGTTTGATATAGCACTTTTTAACTTTATAAACTTTAATTTTTTGGCTCAATTATGCTATTTAAATACAAAGCAGTAGATGAAAAAGGAATAAATAAGGAAGGTGATATCGATGCAGCAAGTCGCGACATGGCGATAAGTGCTCTTCAACGAAGAGGGCTTGTTATTGTTTCCATAGAAGACAAAGAAGGGAAGAAATTATTTTCAGACATATCTTTTTTTGATAAAGTGGCAATGAAAGACGTTGTTATCCTTTCACGTCAGATATCAAGTCTTTTCGAAGCGCAGGTGTCTGCATTGAAAGTTTTCACGATGCTATCGTTAAATAATGACAACAAGCTTTTAGGCAAAAAGTTGACCCAAATAAGTGATGATCTCCAGGCCGGTTTTTCTATTTCTGAATCACTTAGCAAGCACCCAGACGTTTTTTCTGATTTTTATGTAAATATGGTTAAATCAGGGGAGGAAACAGGTAAACTAACTCAAACTTTTGCACATTTGGCTGATTATCTTGAACGTCAATATGCTCTAACTTCTAAAACAAAAAATGCTCTTATTTACCCAGCTTTTATTGTTGTTACTTTTTTTGTCGTTATGGCCCTCATGTTTGTCATGGTTATACCAAAAATTTCAGAAATTATTCTTTCTACTGGACAAGCAATACCAATATATACAAAAATAGTGATAGGTCTTTCAAATTTCTTTGTCCATTATGGTTTTATTGTTCTTATCGCGTTGGTTTTAGCAGGGATTTGGGTATGGAGAATGTCTTCAACTGAAAAAGGTAAGTCATATCTTGATAAAATGCGTTTTTCTATCCCTGCATTGGGCAATCTTTATAAAAAATTGTATCTTTCTCGTATTGCAGACAACCTAGACACAATGCTTACTTCTGGTATCCCCATTGTTCGATCGCTTGATGTTACTGCTGAGATTGTTGGCAGTGCTATTTATAAAGAAATGATTAAAAAGGCTGCAGACGACGTGAAAGCGGGCAGTGCTCTCTCAGCTTCGCTCGAAAAATATCCAGATTTTATTCCTGGTATTATGATACAAATGGTAAAAGTTGGTGAAGAAACAGGTTCTTTGGGGCAGATATTGAAAACATTGTCAGAGTTCTATAAACGTGAAGTAGACGGCGCCGTTGACACTTTGGTTGGGCTTATTGAACCTGTGATGATTGTGTTTTTAGGTCTCGGAGTTGGGGTTTTACTTGTTTCTGTTTTGATGCCAATCTACAATATGGTAGGGACAATGTAGGGCGATAATACTGTGGATAACCATATTTGCTTTAGATTATTTAATGTTATAATTATTGTATTAAAAATTAAGTCGAAATTCCTATATTAAAAAATAGGGAAACATTATAAATAAGTTTTTATTTCAGCCATAGGCTGACCCGCCTTAGGTGGAAATTATAAAACATTATGAAGAATTTTAAAAAAGGTTTTACATTAATTGAACTTTTGGTTGTTATTGCAATCATCGGTATCTTGTCTGCAGTTGTTTTGACATCATTGAGTTCGGCTCGAAGTAAGGCAAAAGTAGCTGCCTTTAAATCAGAAGTGTCTGCTCTTCAACCAGCAGTGATTGCTGGCTGTTCTGGGGCTCCTTCAACAAACTTTGATTATGCAGGTACGGGTTCTTTTGCAGCTGGAAACGTCAACTGTGCATCAGATGGTTCTGTTACTACTAAAACAATTACTGCCAATTCTGGATTTGGTTGTACTAGTGCAGCCCTCAACGATACAAATGTTTCGTATACTTGCCCTTAGTTGTTTTTTGATATATTTAACAACAAAACCACCTAATTGGGTGGTTTTGTTGTTAAGATAGTTTTCAACACTTAGGATTTGACTGGTTGATTAATAAATATGTTATAATTATTGTATTAAAAATTAAGTCGGAATTCCTGTTCTAGAAAAACAGGGAAACATTATAAATAAGTTTTTATTTCAGCCATAGGCTGACCCGCCTTAGGCGGAAATTATAAAACATTATGAAGAATTTTAAAAAAGGTTTTACTTTAATTGAACTTTTGGTTGTTATTGCAATCATCGGTATCTTGTCTGCAGTTGTTTTGACATCATTGAGTTCTGCAAGGTCAAAAGCTTATAAAGCAGCCGCTTTAGCAACAGGTAGTGGACTTATGCCTTCTGTAGTAATATGTGGAGATGCTGGTGGCAATGTTGTAAATGCATCAACTACAAATGGTGGTGGAAGTATTTGTAATGATACTACCTTTACTAATGCTACTTGGCCAACTTTACCTAGTGGTTATACTTATAATGATATTGCAACAGCACAAAATGCTACAACTGCTATGATAAATATTAATGGATCTTCTGGAAACGTAACATGTAATGCAGCCACTGCTGGTTGTAAGTAGATCTTATTTCATATTTAGTCTTTTAAAAAACACCCCGTTTGGGGTGTTTTTTTTTATTTATTTATGCTAAAATAACTCAGTTTATATTTATTTTTAATAATTACGCAAGTGCATGAAAAAGTTATTTAAGTCGATAGGGTTAGTTTTAAATAAATTTAATAATTTTTTTACAAATAATGAAATAGCTTCCTTTTTGGTAGTTTTTGGTTTTTTTCTGATTTCTTTTTTACTCATATATATGAATCTTCCCGTTCTTTCTTCAAGTGATGATCATTATTTTCATTTTAGATTTGCAGAGAGGTTTATTCAAAACGGTTTTTTTAGTTCTTTTAGTGATTTCAAATCCATTTACTTTACAAATGTTGCAAGTGGAGAACATTTGCTTTACTATAATTTTCTTTTTTATGCAGCACTAGTGCCTTTTACTTTCATTACCCCATTGTTTTTAGGAATTAAATTATATGCTGTTGTAATTATCTCTTTAATTGGAGTGATTCTTTTTCAATTTATTAAAAATATGGGTATAAAATACCCATTTCTGTGGGCAGTCGGTTTTTTTGCTAGTATAGGTCTTAGTTCTTTCTTTAGGCTATTTTTATCTAGGCCTTATGTTTTTTCTCCTTTAATAATATTATTGCTAATTTTAGTAATTCATAGAAAAAAGTATTTTTGGATTTTCTTTTTATCTTTTATTCCTTTATTTTGGCATACCTCGACATTCTTTGTGCCTATATTGGTTGCTATAGTTTATTTCTTGGTTTATGCATTTTATAAAAAAGAATATTTATGGAAAGAATTATTACTAGTATTTTTTAGTAATTTACTTTCTGTAATTATTGCCATCCTAATTGATCCAGGTTTTTTTATTAGCATAAAAGATAATCTCTTTAGTGTTCTTTCTAGTGTTTTGAATTTTTCAGGCAGCACTTTAGACGTTATTAATGAGGGGGGAGAAGTGTATCCAAAAAACTTTTTTGATCTTTTTAATCAAAATATGTTTCTTTGTGTGATGTTTTTATCGGCGAGTGTAATTTTTGCCCTTTCTTTTTTGAAAGAAATTAAAAATATTTTGAGTTTTGATAATATTCAAAAATCTAAAAAAATTATTACAGCAGTATTTTTTGTCTTATCTTCTGTATTTATCGTTGCTATTCCCAATATTAGCAATAGATTTGCAGATTTCTTCATATTCTTTGCTTGGATTTTTATAGCTCTGATTTTTAGTGAGGTATTTTATTATGTTGAATTTACAAAAATAAGCTTAAAAAAAACTCTAGGATATGCTGTTTTTGTTTGTTTAATATATCTTTTTTTAAACAATGGATTACAGTTAAATCAAACTTTTGCTAACAGTGGAAGTCGTCCAGAAACATTTTCCGAAATAGGAAATTACCTCTCAAAAAATCTTAAAAAGGGTGAGGTTGTATATAATGTGACATGGAATTGGTTTCCACAACTTTATTACTATGCACCTGAGCAGAATTATGTAATTGGTCTTGAACCAAAATTAACATATTTATATAGCCCTAAGATTTATTGGTTATGGCAAAACATAAGTAAAGGTTATGTTTGTGAGACAGAAAAGTGTCCTGAAAAAGATTTGGAGAGAGATCGTAGTTTTAGGAAGAGGGATTTATTTTTGAAATGGTCTAAAAATGAAGGAGATAAGATTGCTAATACGATAATTAATGATTTTAAGAGTCATTATGTTGTTAGTTCTAAAGAATTTGGATATCTGAACAATGTACTAGATAATAATAAAAACTTTAAAAAAGTTGTAAATAGTAAAGACCAGTATTTTATATATAGAATATTAACTCCTTTAAATGAAAAATAAAAAAATCTTGATTTTAGTTTTAGCATATAATGCAGAAACAACAATATTGGAAGTTTTAAAAAGAATCCCTAATTCAATATGGGAAGAAGCGGACATTCTAGTTGCTGACGATGCATCGTATGATAAAACGGCAGATGTGGCGGAAAAGTACAAGAATGAAAATAAAGTAAATAATATTAAAATTATTCACCATAACATCAACAAAGGATATGGTGGCAATCAAAAATGGTGTTATAACTATGCAATTAAAGAAGGCTATGATATCGCAGTGATGGTTCATGGAGATATTCAGTATGCTCCAGAAAATATCCCAGAGTTGATAAAGCCATTACAAGAAGATAGTGCTGATTTCGTTTTTGGTTCAAGGATGACTGGGCATCCAATCAAAGGGGGAATGCCAATATATAAATACATTGGTAATAAATTTTTAACTCTCGTTGAGAATATTATTCTCGGTACCAATTTTTCTGAATTTCATTCAGGTTTTAGAGCATATAGCATGCAAGCCTTAAAAGACATTCCTTTTAACTTAGATGCAGATGATTTTCATTTTGATTCAGAAATAATAATGCAATTAGTAATTGCAAAGAAAAAAATTAAAGAGATTACTATTACAACTTTTTATGGCAAGGAAATATGTTACGTTAACGTCGTCACGTATGGTTTGAATATATTAAAAATATTGTTTCAGTATATTTTGACAAAATCTGGGGTAAAGAAATATAATAAATTCATTATAAAATGAAATACCTACTAAAACCATTTAAATGGAGTAGCCACGATAAAATAATAAATTTAACAGAAAAAAACAAAAAAGTTTTAGATATTGGATGTGCTTCTGGATACTTAGCTTCTTTTCTGAAAGAAAAAGGTTGTTTGATTGATGGAATAGACACTGACGAGGAGTCCATAAAAGAAGCTAAAAAATATTTTAATGCATACGTTTTAGACATTTCAAAAGAAGATATAAAAGGTAAGTATGATGTAATTATATTGGGAGATATTTTAGAACACCTAGAACATCCTGATAAAATTCTTTTTAAATTAAAAGACAATTTAAATAAAGATGGATATATT
>CAIVNB010000007.1 GCA_903907175.1 uncultured bacterium | reverse complement strand
GATATTAAACAAATTACAAAATAAATAATAATTATTAATTTAAATATAAGTAATTTTATGGATAAAGAAAAAGAAACAAAAAAATGTCCTGTTTGTCAAAGTGAAATTCCAGTTAAGGCGACAAAATGCACTCATTGTCATAGTAAACTAAATCCAATGGGATGTGGAATAGCCATACTAATTATTGTAGGATTGATAATATTTTTAATCATTATTTTCTCAGGAAATTCAAGTAATAATAATCCACCACCAAATCAAACTCCTATTATTCAAACAACACCTATATGTTCAGAATTTAAAAAATCACAAGCAAAAACAATAGATTTTAAACAGTTAAATAAAAATCCAGATGCATTCAAAGGAACTATTACTAAATTTACTGGTCAAATAGTTCAAATTCAAGAATCAAATGGACAAGGAGTAATCAGAATTTCTGTTACAAAAGAAAGCTATGGCTGGAGTCCAAGTGATATTGTTTTTGTTAGTTACATTGGACACAATGAATATGTTGAAAATGATATCATAACAGTTTATGGAATTATCCAAGGAAACCATACATATACCTCTCAAGCCAACTATTCTATAACTATTCCTGGTTTACAAGGTTGTGTAATAAAAAAACAAAACATACAAAAAACTTTACAGGAATCTTCATTAAATATAAAAAAAGCAAACATCACACCAGCAAATAACACTAACTCTAACACTACAACTCAGCAACCAACACAACCCATAACTCCAATTGTTCCAAAATCCTGGCATACAGTTACAACATTTTCGGGAACTAATACAAAAAATACAGAACCATTTACAGTTAAAGGCTCACAATGGCGTATCGCTTGGACTGAAACAGGTGATGGCTATT
Source organism: uncultured bacterium (assembly GCA_903907175.1). GTDB lineage: Bacteria > Patescibacteriota > Minisyncoccia > Phycocordibacterales > UBA9973 > UBA9973. The sequence continues at coordinate 2,184 of CAIVNB010000007.1, read as the reverse complement.
TTGGAGCTGATGCAGAAAAACCTGACCAAAGTAGTGGCTATTGTCCAATAGCAAATACAATTGGAACTAACTCAGATTCAACCTATTGTTATACGCCAGGAACATATTATATTTCAGTTAATACATCTAACACATGGTCAATAAAAATTGAAGATTACTACTAAATAACTTAAAATTTTTCTTATATAGTAACTAAAATATTACATTGAATTTAGTGTCATCCTTACTACTTTTAAACTATTCTCCACATTATTCTCCACATTATTCTAAAAAGATATGCTATCATTTTAAGGTTGTGGCTAATATAAAAACTACAGAAAAAACAATACTTGGAAAATTTCTAGAAATGAACGGAGGATATGTTTGTGATTTTTCAAATAATTCTTTTGCAAAGTTTTTTACGGAAACAGTGGGCTTAGATATATATAACGATAAATATTTAAGAGAAAATTATACTGGATCAAAAGCTAATAGATTAAAAGCATTTTGGGAATTAGAATCAAACCAAATTGTAGCAAATTTACTTAATGAAATTTTAGACTACTGGAAATCTCAACTAACAATTGGTATTGATGGATATAATCCATTTAATCTAGTTTTGTATGATGAATGTAAAAAAATAGTTAAAAGACTTGAATCTGAGTATCAAATAAATGATGCAAATGCACTTATTCCAAATTCACCAGAAGAAAGTTTTAGTTTACTAGCTAAATCAATCCAAGAAAGCATTAAAAAGAATGAACTAGAACAAGCCTTAGACAGGTTGCATACATTTGTAGTTAAATATTTAAGAGTATTATGCGCAAAACGAAGTTTATCATGCAATAAAGATACTCCAGTGAATGCGCTAATGGGTTTATATACAAAATACTTACGAGATAACGAGATAATTGAATCAGAAATGTCTATACAAATATTAGGATCTTCAATAAAAGTTCTTGAAAAATTTAATTCAGTTAGAAATAATCAAAGCCTAGCACACGATAATCAGATTCTTAATAAAGAAGAAAGCAGTCTTATCTTTAGTCATATTTGTAGCATGATCCAATTTATCAAATCAGTAGAAAACAAAATAGAGGAAATTGAAAAAAAAGAAAAACAAAAAAATATTAAGCACAAATTCATGGATGATGAACCGACAGAAGAAGAAATTGACGCCGCTGGAGATGCATGGATTCAAATGCAGATTGACATAGCACTTGGAAAATAAATAAAAAAAACTGCTATCATAAACCTTTTGCAGTAGATTTAAATAACATTAAGGGATAGACTCTCTAACTACTTTTAGTGACAATCCTTGATAAATAGGCTTGTTTTCTAAATGTGAGATTATATTATCTAGCTTAATACAGAACTCAACTAGGGGTTTTGAGTCTAGTACCATTAGGGTCACAGCACATATTTTTAATACCTAGCAAGGACAGTCCTTGCTAGGTATTACTGAAATTTATAGATAATGAAAATAAGGATAGTCTGTAAATAAGTCCGATTTACAAAAAATATTGCACTATGATATAATTTTAAGATGATCAGCCCAAAAATAAAAGTTCCAACTCCAGCAGAAATACTTGATGACCTACTCAGTATTGCTGTTGAGAGTCGTGCAAGTGATATACATTTCGAACCAGAACGCGAAGCGTTCAGAGTACGTTTCCGAATTGATGGGATATTACATCCAATCGAAGTAATAAACACAAGTACTCAGGAGTTAATTATCTCGAGAATTAAAGTCCTCTCTCAAATGGACATTCTAGAGCATCGTTTGCCAAAAGATGGACATTTTGAATTTCCTTATAAAAATACTATCTACAATATTCGTGTTTCAACAATGCCAGAGATATATGGTGAAAGTATTGTCTTCCGTATTCATAGTTTAAATGAAGTTATTCATAAAATTGAAAATCTTGGCTTAGAGCAAGAGCAACTAAAATTGTTGCAAGAACTTATAAAAAGTCCTTCGGGAATGATTTTAGTGACTGGTCCAACCGGCTCAGGAAAAACCAATCTTTTATATTCCATATTGAATAATCTCGGTTCAGAAGAAAAAAATATTATCACCCTCGAAGATCCAGTTGAATATCAAATTAAAAATATAAGACAAACAAGTATCAGCGACAGCCAAGGACTTACTTTTGCCACAGCAATGCGTTCAGTATTGCGACAAGACCCTGATATTCTTATGGT
>CAIVNB010000006.1 GCA_903907175.1 uncultured bacterium | reverse complement strand
CTTGAATCACAAATTTCTGTTCCTGATCTACAAACTTGAATAGTATACGAGCCATCTGGAGCAATAGTATCAATCGTTCCCCAGTTTATAACATTACCTACTAGCCAACCAAAAGAAGTCGCTGTGGTTTTTTGAGTAATAATATATGGCATATGATAAGGCATCAACGGACAAAAATTGCTTGTACAAGGAGCATAATAAGGAACCAGGCTAATATCATAATGCCTGAGAAGAGGGTCGCATAAGTCTCCAATCTTACAAGTAAGGGTTTCGTTGTCTTGCCAACTTATTACTTGTTTATCTCCTTTTACTAATTTTTCTCCACCATTTGGATAAATTACTTTTATTGTGGAATTGTCTATTGTTATTCCACCAACATTTACACTCAAGCTTGTTTTTGCACTTTGCCCACTATTATTTGTAACAGTAAATGTTGGGACATACATACCAGCTTGTGAGTAACTATGAGTAAATGTTGCTGATTGTTGAATTGCTTGTATGTCTTTGACCATTGCGCAAGGACCGTTTATTGTTGAACAAGCTGTTCTTGATTCTATATCCCCCCAATTTACAGAATAAGAGAGACCTTCATTGTTTAAGTCTTTTGCTTTTACTGTCCAAGTTCCTGTTTGATTTACTGTTAAGATTTGAGGACCAGAAATGCCGTAAATCACTGGTGCATTTATATTGGGAACTGGTATTGGATCTGGGGTTGGAACTGTTCCTTCGCAAGTCATTTCTTTTATTTTTGCTCTAGTGACTAATCCAACATATCCAGTAGGGCTAATGCCATTAGATTTTTGAAAACTCTTAACTGCCTTTACGGTCAAAAGTCCAAAATATCCTGTTGGCTCATTGTTTAGATAACCTTGTGACTGTAAAAAATCTTGAAGTGTTGAGACTTCTCCGTTTGTATTAATATCTCTCGCTTTGTAACGTAAATTGCTACTTTGTAATGTAACACAATCTGACACCGTAGGATTTGGGTCAGGATCTGCTACCTGAGCGAAAGACAATACTGGAACTAACATAAAACTCATTAAAAACAAACCTATAATATATTTTTTCATAATATTAAACTTATAAAACTAATAATTTTAACCTTTAAATCAAACATTTATAATTATACCACGCGACCTTACATTTGGTTAGACGTTTTACAGTTTGCTTTCTTACATGGATATTAATGTTTCTTTGTTGTATTATTATGCTATAGATTTAAAGGCAAAAGTAAGAAAATGAGGACTTATACGTCTTACCACATGGAAACAAACATCACCGAAACTTTCAAAAAAATATATGAGGAGAATTCAGATATAATATTCCGATTTTCCCTAACTCGAGTATCAAACCGAGAACAAGCATTGGACATTACCCAAGAGACTTTCTTGCGTTTGTGGAAAAGCTTACTAGAAGGAAAGGAAGTTCTGAATAATAAAGCATTTCTTTTTGCAATTGCCCACAATTTAATTATCGACTGGTACCGTAAAAAGAAAAGCATTTCCTTAGATAGTATGATAGATGGAGAAAAAGATTCTTATGATTTGCCAGACGGAAAAACAGCAGACAACATTGAGCTTAAGGCAGAAGGTAGATACCTTATGGATAAAATAAATGAATTAGCTCCAATATATAAAGATCCTGTTTATCTACGCTTCATAGAAGACATGTCCCCGCAAGAAATAGGCAATATCCTCAATATATCAGCAAATGCGGCAGGAGTTCGGATTAATCGTGGACTTGAAGAATTGCGTAAAAAAACAGGTTATAATAATTTAAACAAATAATATGGAAGATGAAAAAATAAAAATTGGGATAGAAGAAATCCAAAATATAAAGATGACACACGAAGAAAAGGAAGATATCCTTGGAAATATTTTAAGTTCCCCAATAGAAATAGCTAAGCCTATACGAAGTCCTTATTCTTTCGTTTCAATGCTTTCAAGAAGTAGCTTATTTTACGTAGCAATATTTTGCTTAATAGTATTGGGCGGTGGAGGTGCAACTTTTAATTACTTTCAAAACCAAAAGAATGGATACAATTCAGATACTTTAGCTACCATCAGAGGACAAGCTCTGGTGAAAAATATAGAAAATAAAAATATACAAAATTCACAGATTGCAAAAAATGATACAGAAAAAAAGAATATCACTTCTGAAAATATTGATACATCCGCTACAAAGATACTCGGATATGCAAAAGACAAAAATCCTGTTGGATCTCCTGTCTCATCCCCTCCACCATCTGGAACTGTTTCTCAAAATACAAACACTGGAACTATGGGTCTTTCTAGTCCTCTAGTTAGTAATATAGTAACGACTGATAGTTTCGCGACTTGCTTAAAAGACAAAGGAGCAGTATTTTATGGAGCTTTCTGGTGTCCACATTGCCAGGATCAAAAGAAAGAATTTGGTTCATCTGCTAAACTCCTTCCTTACATAGAATGTTCTACTCCTGACGGACAAGCTCAAACACAAATATGTACAGATAAGAAAATAGAAGGATATCCTACCTGGATATTCGCTGATGGTTCAAAATTAACTGGGAAAGCAACGTTCGAACAACTAGCAGACAAAACTTCTTGTCCGTTGCCAACAAATAATCAATAATATGACAAATAAAAAAGATGCCCATTGGGGCATCTTTTTTTGTAAAACCTTTGAAATTAAGGATTATTGTCTGTGAGCCATGTCATCCCCCAATTTTGAAATAAGTCTTCCTGCAGCATCTTTGCCACCCAAGCCAAAAGCAAGAGCGCCAGCGATAGCGAGCATTCCTATTATTCCAGTGAAGAGGATTTGCATATATGCAGGAGCAATTCCTAATTGTCCAAATGCAATGATAAATGCAAAAATCCAAACAGCATATTTAGCAATCGTACCAAGCATATTTGCTGAATGTAGGTTCATAGCCTTTGCACTAGCTACTATTGCCTTTGATAATGCTTCAGCTATTATTGTAGCGATTATCAAAATAAAGGCAGCTATAATTACTCTTGGCAAGAATCCAAGTACATCATCTTTTAAGAATGAAGAAATTGAATCTAACCCAACTAGATTTAATGATGGAAGTAAAAAGACAATAACTACAAACCACTTAATTACTTGTCCAACAAAATATCCAGTATTTAAATTCATACCAGCTCTCTTCATGAATTCATCAGCTTTTACTGATTCGAATAATTTGTCAATTTTCAAAGCAGTAAAGACGTGTTCGAAAGCTTTTGCAACAAGCGACCCTAAAACCCAACCAACAATAAAGAAAACGATAGCAATGATAAGTTTTGGGGCAAATTGAATGAACCCCCACCACAATTCTTGAAGTGATGCATTAAATACGTCACCCCATGTAATCCAAATGTTACTCATAATAATTTTTTTCCCGCCAAGAGCGGATTAGCCTATATGGCCAAAATAATAATAACTTTTTAAGTTCGACCTTATAAAGTTCGTACGTTTATTATAACAATTTCTAAGACTTTTTTAAAGTTTGTGTGGATAACCCCCACACTTATTGCAAGGATGCTCCTAGGGAACGTTATTTTATAACTTCTTTGTGATAAGTGTGGGGGATAACTCTTTAGTTTGCAACACTACTTCATGAGGAAAATCAATAATGTCCCGAATAAGCTTGTCATACATGTTTAACCTATACTCAAACTCTTTTATATCAAAAATAGCATATACCAATTCTTTTCCGATTTCGGCCTCTAATTTCTTGATCCCCTCCTCTATCTTACTGCGACTCATTTTATCCCCAACAATCAGTAAATCCACCCTGCTGTCTTTGTTTTTTATAAAGATACCAGCAACAATCAGAAGCTTTACCTTCCCGACTTTTTTAAAAGTCTCTAAAATTATATTTTTGTCCAATGAATCTGAGTTTATTAAAAGACTCTCAACTTCCGATGTATATTTAAAAGAAGTGTTGAAAAAGTACTCACCATTTACGTGTTTTTTAACAAAATTTATAGAAGACAAAACTCTGAGTTCTTTATTTGCTAGACTGGGATTCACCCTACTTCTTTTTATAACGTCTTTGTTAGTAAAACCCTTGGTAGGATTAAGTAAAAAAAGACGCATTATTTTAACTTTCGCCGGACTGCCGAGTATTTTTCCCAAAATTTCCATCTTTGTATTATAGAGCTTTTTTACTAAAAAACAAGTTAAAAATTACGATTTCCTATGTAATTCTCTGGGGTAATTTTCTTAAGTTTTGAGACAGTATCTTTGGATAATTTGTGTTTTTTCGCAACCTCATCAATAAACAAATGCATTGCTTCTTTGTCAAAAATCTTCCCTCGAGTAAATTCTTTTAATAACTCATAACCATCTTCGATACCTACACTTCGCAATATCACTTGATAGGCTTCAGAAACCACCTCCCAGTGTTTTTCAAGCTCCAATTTCATTGCCGACCCATCAACTTTTATACGCCCTAATCCTTTTTCGATAAAGATCAAAGCAATCTTCACATGTCCAAAAACTAAACCAAAATTACGTTCTACTGTCGAGTCAGAAAGATCTCTCTGCATGCGAGAAATTGTAAGTTTTCTACCAAAAAATTCGCATAGTGAATTTGCAAGTCCTAGATTCCCT
>CAIVNB010000005.1 GCA_903907175.1 uncultured bacterium | reverse complement strand
TTCATAGTCAATCATTTCAGTTTTTTCATCTAATTCAAACTGTAAAGGTTTCCAGAGTTTACCAGTCATAGAAAGTGGATGCCCGTGAGTTAAGTGCCCACCAGAAGTTAATTTCATTCCCATTATTTTGCCACCAATAGGTACGAGTGCAGAATATAAAGCAAAGTTTGCAGGACTCCCTGAAAGAAGTTGCACATTTACGTGCCATTCCTCAGGTTTTAAATTAAAAAGTTTTAAAGCACGTTCTTGGCAAAGTACTTCTACCTTATCAATAATAGAATTTCCGCCATAATATCTCTTCCCAGGATAGCCTTCTGCATATTTATTGGTCAATTCTGACCCTAATGCTTGTAAAACATCTTTTGAAACATAGTTCTCAGATGCAATTAGATTAATAACTTCTTTTTGTCTTTTAGCCTCACTTTTAATAAGTTTTTCTATTTGTTTGTCTTGCATATACCTATCTTATCACATTTTATTATGACTGTGCCAATTTCATCAGTACGAAAAATCTTCACTCTAAATTCATCAAGAAGGTTTAGTATTTCTTGATGAGGGTGCCCATATTTGTTCTTAAGCCCTGCTGAAACTAGGGCGTATGTAGGCGAAACTGCTCTCAGGAAATCTTTTCCCGTAGAAGTACGTGAGCCATGATGCCCTAGCTTCAAGAAGTCACTTTTTAATACTTCCAAGTTATTATTTTCAAGAATTAATCTCTCAGTTGTCGTTGAAGCATCCCCTGTCAACATAAAAGAATTATTCCGGTAGGTTAATTTTGCAACAACTGAACCATCGTTCGTTGGCCAATTTGTCACATCACGATCCGGAAATAAAATATCAATAGTTGCTCCCCCTCCTAAATCAAGCCTCATCCCGTATTTTACTAGAATGTTTGGAATATTTTTATTTTTAAAATCTTCTTCTAAATTTTGATAAATTTTTGAATCACTCCAAGTTCCGGATTCAAGAATTTTTCCAACTTTGTAAAATTTTAAAATATCTTGCAATCCTCCAATATGGTCCTCGTCAGGGTTTGTAATAATAATCGCATCGATACTCCTATCAAAAGGAGACATTACTTGAGAAAGACGGCCTAAAATTTTATTTGGTGGACCTCCGTCAATTAAAACCTGAGTTCCAGTAGGAGATTCAATAAATAAAGCGTCACCTTGCCCAACATCAAGCATGGCAAAAGTAAATTGCTTATGAGAATTTTGCCAATCAAAACAAATTAGAAAAGTCGAAATTATAAAAAGTAACATTAATAAAATGGGCAGGAAATACTTTTTTGTTTCTGTCCGCATGATATAATAATAACATGATAAATTTTACACAAAAAATATTTAATCTAAGCGAATTAAAAGGAATCTCTGCTAAAAATATAGAAGAACATTTAAAGCTTTACGCTGGATATGTTAAAAATACAAATATTATTTTAGAAAAAATCGAAGAATTACGAAAACCTGCCCGCCCTACGGGAGCAGGCGGGGATGAAACTAATGGGTATCTTTTAACTGAGTTGCAAAGAAGGCTTGCTTTTGAGTTTGGTGGAATGAGAAATCATGAATACTACTTTTCAAGTTTAGAAAATGGGACTAAGCCACTTTCACAAGAAAACAAACTCATGGAAGCAATTTCTAAAAGCTTTGGATCATATGAGAATTGGCTCACTACATTTAAAGGACTAGCAATGACAAAAGGCATAGGCTGGGCAATGCTTTCTTTCGACAAACAAACAGGTCAACTTTTGAACCATTGGGTGGATGAACAACATATTGGACATCTAGTCTCAACTTCCCCAGTCCTCGCTCTTGATATGTGGGAACATGCTTATGTTTACGACTACCCAACCTCAGAAAAGAAAAAATACATAGATGCATTTTTTGAAAACTTAAATTGGAGCATTATAGAGAAAAATTTTATAGAGGCTCAATAAAAAACTTTTTAATACTTCTGCCAAAAAGGCGGTAAATGAAATAGACATAAATTGCTATGGTTATTAGTAGTGGAAAATTTGGGATAGAAAGTGAGGCAAAAGGAAGACTCGCGAAAAAGTTTATTACCCCGAGTTCCCAGTGGAGTAAAAGAAAAGACAAAAATCCTACTGGCACCGCAAAAATGTACCATATAAAACCAAGCCCTCCAGTGATAAAACCAAGGAGCATCGTAAAAGGGATAAATGGCAAAATCAAAACATTGGCTGGTAATGCTACAAGTGAAAGATTGCCCATCTTATAAAGTATGAACGGCAGAACAAATATATACGCAGCACAAGTGACAGAAACTATATCCCGTAATTGAAATTTCTTAGTTATCCATGTGAAATATTTTTCAATTTTGGGAGCAAGAAATATAACACCAATAGTAGCTAAAAAAGAAAGCTGGAAAGACACATCGTACACAAGAACATACGGGTTAAAAATCACCATAAAAAATGCAGCTAAAATCAACGCTCTCGCAACGTCATAATTTCTACCAGTCGCTCGAGCAATAAGCGCAAGCACAGCCATAACTCCAGCCCGAATCGCAGTTGAATTTGCACCAGTCATTAAAATAAAAAGTAAAATTGAAAAAATTCCTATGCCAATACCAAGTTGTCTAGGCAGGAACGCAAAAATTTTCATAATCCATTCAGCTACAATAGTTACGTTATACCCAGAAAGTGCCACAATGTGTATCGTTCCTGTATCTATAAATTTTTGAGTGAGTTCCTGACTAAAAGGAGCTTTCTCCCCTAAAATAAGTCCACCCATCAATAAATTTTCAGGGCTTTTTATAGACAAATTGATTTTTTCTAGAAATTTTTCTTTTACACTAAATAATGCGCTTTTTATTTTATTGCCATTCCCGCGAGTACTAATTTCTACTTTAGGATAATTCATCAAGTAAAATATCTTGTCTTTTTTAAGATAATTTATATAATCGAATTCTTTCCCAGTATTTGTAATAAAATTCTCTGGTTTTTGTAATTTACCATAAAAATTTATAGAATCTCCATATTTATAAGTTTCAGCAAAATCAGTTGTAAGCAATATTTTAAAAGCTTTTTTATCACCAACATTCACTATGAGCTTTTGATTATTTTCTTTTATTTGAGGATTGTCATCTATCATTCCAGACAAACTTGCACTTTGTCCTTCGCTTATAGGCTTCCCTGACCATAAATCAAGAGGCATTTTGATATTATTCTCGATAAGATTGAATCTTAAAATCCCGATAGCTGACGCAAAAATAAAAATCCCAGCAAGTATCCCCAGCCTGCTCCCGACCATTCGGGAGGGCTGGCAGGCCCACTTACTTTTTGCCTCGCCCGTTGGGCTACGACCTGGGGAAATAAAACTATGGAATAAAATTATCCCAAGAGATACCGTGCAAAGCCAAATTGTCGTGTATATATTTATCACAAAAAAGGAGCGCAAAAACACCCCCAAAATAAAACCGGAAACTATAGAAAAAAATACTTTATCCTGCATTTTTTAAAATAAAGATTTTAATGTCCACTCGGCGATTAAGTCTTGCTCTTCTTCTTTTGAAAATACTTTTTTATATTTAGCGCCAGATTTTCCTTTTACTCTTTTTTCACATATATCCCACGTTTTATCAGCAAATACTTTCCCAGCAACTTCTGATACATATGAATAAGCCTCACTAGTATTTTTCTTCTTGCTTTTGTTTTTAACTACTACTTTCGATTTTTCATCTTTGATTTTACCAAAAAGTTTTTCATAATCTTTTAAATTCCCAGTAAAAAGTATTGTCGTATTATTTGCCGAAAAACTAGTTGCTATCGCATCACATCTTTCATTGAGATGAACTCCGGAGTGACCTACAACTTTTACCCACTCTATTTCGTATTTATGAGATAAATTCGCACTTACTTTATAAAGGTTTTCCCATAAATCTTTATTGAGTACATCTTCCTCCGCCTTTGTTTTCCAATTATTTTTCACCCAAGCATGCACCCACATCGTGATTCCATTTAGCAAGTAAGAAGAATCTGTGTGAATCTTTATAATTTTTGCTTTTATCTTTCTCTTTTCAATTTCTTTTAAAGCCATAATCCCTGCAGTCATTTCCATCCTATTATTAGTAGATTCTTTTTCTCTGCCTCCCAATTCAATAACCTTTTTACCTGGAGACAATAAAACACTCCCCCAGCCACCAGGCCCTGGATTACCTAGAGAACTTCCGTCAGTATAAATTATTATTTCATCCTTTTTTATAATCATTTTTATATTATATCAATAATTCGTAATCGAAGCTCTTCTCTCCCTCGAAATCTCGACAGGTCAAAAGTTGCCAGAAGGTCAATATTTATACCTTCAGAAATTGGCTTATCGAAAGAATCATGATTTGAAAAAAAAGAAATTGCTACCACTTTATTTTGCTTATTCTCTTTGGCGTCAGAAAAAGTAATCTCTAAATGTTCTCCGGAACCATTTTTACCAAATTTTTTAATTTTTTCAATCTTTATATTTTTAAAAAGAAAAGTGGGCTTAGGATTTGCTATACCAAAAGGTGCTATTTTTTCTATTTCTTTCCAATTTTTCATATTTACATATCCAAGATCACAGGTTATATCTGGCTTGGTTTTCGATAAATCCTCACAAGGACTGTCTTTGCGAGTTTCTAGAATGGTTCTTAAAGATTCAGAAAGAATCTCTTCCAAGAAATGAATCTTGTCGCTATGAACCGTAAAGCCTCCAGCGAGTTCGTGGCCACCATATTCTAAAAAAGAATCTTTGTTTTTTAACATTAATTCCACTACTGAAACAAATCCGGGAGACCTGCAGGATCCTTTAATTAAGTCATTTTCATCTTTACCCCAAACAAAAACGGGTCTATCGTATTCATCCATTAATTTACCAGCCACAAGACCAAGCACCCCTACACGCCAAGCGGGATTCCCTACTACTATTACCTCTTTCATTTCTCTTTTTTCAAATTTCTTTTTCACTTCACGCATAATACTTGCCACGATTAATTTCCTTTCATCGTTTATTTTTGATAAATGGTTTGTCAGTACTCCTGCTTCACCTTCGTCATCTGTCGACAGTAACTCAAAAGCTCTTTTTGGGTCATCCATTCGGGATGCTGCATTTAATTTTGGCACTACCATAAAACCAATATCATCTTCGGTTAAATACTTTTGCTCAATATTTATTTTTGCAAGAAGTTTTTGCAGGCCTGGACGTGGAGACTTTCTCAAAACTTTTATTCCAAAAAATGCAATTGCTCTATTCTCACCTTGAAGTGGCACCATATCAGATAGTGTTGCAAGCCCTGCCATATCAAGCATCCACTTTTCCCAGCCTTCTTTTATTTTATAAAATTCACCATACTTCTTTATAAAACCTTGAATTAGCTTAAAAACAACTCCAGCCCCACAAAGCATTTTTTCGGGATAATTATCTACCTTAGGATTTAAAATCGCATAAGCACGTGGCAAAATTTCTAATGGGATATGGTGATCAGTGATAATGACATCGATGCCTTCCGCTTGAGCCTGGGCTACTTCAGCTACTGCTGTGATGCCAAGATCTATCGTAATAAGAAGTTTTATTCCCTTATCTCCAAATTCTTTTATGGCTTCCATGTTAAGCCCATAACCTTCAGAATTCCTCTGTGGAATATAAACCCCCACACCATAAGAAAATGATATGCCTTGCGCGTTTTTATAAACTTCATTTTCTTTGGTGTGGGGGTAAACTTCAATAGGATAATTTATTTTTTTAAATAAGTCCTGTAAAATTACTGCCCCCGGGATCCCATCAGCATCATAGTCTGCGTAAATAATTATTTTTTCATCTGCCTCCACGCTCTCAAAAATTCTCACACAAACTTTCTCCATATCACGCATTAAAAATGGATCATGAAAATCTCTTTCGTATTCGGGACTTAAAAAAATATCAGCATCTGTTTTGTTTAAAATCTCACGATTTTTTAAAAGCGTTTGGAGCAATTCAGAATATTTTTCCATCTGAAGATTATATCATAACAAACTTTCTTATTTTTTTGACTTTTAGCAAAATTGGTGTATAATATGTCATAGAGAACAAAATACCGTTCTTCGTAATTTTCTAAGTAAAAACTACTAAAAGAGAAACTTATGGCTAAAAGTAGCAGCTCAAAGGTTCCGGCAAAATCCGCTGGAAAAACCTCAGGAATCCCTGAGAATGCTCATGATGCTCTAAATTTAATCAAGCTGAGCGAAGACGAGAAGAAGAAGAGAATGAAAGAAAAAATGGTCCGAATAGCACCTGAAAGAACAAATTGCCCCAGGTCATCCATGAAAGGATGCAGCGGATCGCCCCATTAACCTTCCGACCCTATGGGTCAAAAAATAATAGTGACGCTAGTCATACAAGCATAAAAGGTCTTACCTCCCCGGTAAGACCTTCTTTTTTTTATAAAATCTACTATAATAAGGAAATGCAAAATGAAAATTGTATTTTTTGTAAAATAGGAAAAGGAGAAATACCGTGCGGAAAAATTTATGAAGATAAGAATTTTCTAGTTTTCTTAGATATTAAACCAGTCACAGATGGACATATTTTAATAATCCCCAAAGAACATGTTGTTTGGATGCAAGAAGCGGATGACGAAATGATAGGAGATATATTTGTATTAACTAAAAAAATGATGCTTGCCCTCAAAAAGGGACTTACTTGTGATTATATACAAGTGGGAGTGGTAGGCAACGAAGTGCCACACTTCCATATTCATTTGATGCCTAGATATAACGAAGATAATTTAAAAAAATACAATCTTCCAACTAAAGAATACAAAGAAGGACAAGCGAAAGAAATAATATCAAAAATTACTCAAGCACTAAAATAATAAAATTAATCTAACAACTAATATAAAATGCCCCTAGCATTTTGCTTAAAGGGGCATTAATTAGAGAAAACTTCTGATCATGGTGATGTATAGCCGCATTTTTTACATACAAGACAGCTAGCCATATAGACCATACCTACTTCTTTGCATTTAGGGCAATCAAGTTTTGGATCAATTGTGCCGTCAGGAATGAATTGTTTCAAAGCACGCCCAACACCATTTTTCCAAGTGTTCAACGAATCAGTTTCAAAATGAAACTTTGTAAGGATATTTACCACAAAGGGCAGTGGCATTCCATAACGTAAAATCCAGGAAATCATTTTTGCATAATTCCAGAATTCCCTGTTAAAAGATCGTGAAAGTGCTTCAATAGTAATAGTGTACCCTCCGCGATCTTTAAATTGAAAGTCATACCTTGAACTAACGCCGTCGGGACGAATCTTCAGAATTAATCCCTTCTCTACATACTGCGGAATCCAAAAATCTTCTGCCTGACCTGCAAAGATCTCAATCGGACGATGATTATACAAGCCCACAATAGCAACCCATTTTTCGTATTCATTCTGAAACCTCACAATCTCTGCCTCCAATTGTTCAGGGCGATGAAACACTTCCTCTAATTTCAATTCGCTCATGTTTTCCATGACATCATTATTTTAAATGAACTACACGGATATTAACGTCCGCCTTTCGTTTCCCGGACTTTTTCTTTTAAAATACAACTTAAAGGGAAAAAAGGCAAGAAGTACCTTTTTAAAAATTATTCGAGTGCTTTAATCCCTGGCAGGGTACCATTAGCCAGAAAATCTAATGTAGCCCCACCACCCGTAGAGACAAAAGTAAATTTCTTTTCCATTTTTTCTTCTGAAATTACAGCTACAATATCTCCTCCTCCAATTATGCTAGTGGCACCTGATTTTGCAACTAACTTTAATATTTTTTTTGTTCCAACAGCCCCACCATCTTCGTATTTTCCAAGAGGACCATTCCAAAGTACTAATTTTGATTTTTTTACATATGGCTCAATCATTTTAATAGTTTCCTTGCCAATATCTAAAATGGACTCATCTTTTTTTATTTCATTTACTTTTTTATTGATAAGTTTATTGCCAGAACTTACAATAACGTCTATCGGTAAAATTAATTTTTTATTTTTTAATATTTGTTCTATGCCCTTTGAATCACTTGTTAATGATTTACCAACTTCAAATCCCTTCGCCTTCAAAAAATCACTCGACAAAGCCCCGCCGATAAACAAATTATCAGCTGGTTTCAAATATTTTATAATTAAAGGCATTTTTGTAGAAAACTTTGCACCACCCAAAATAAATAAAAAAGGTTTCTTCGGTTTTTTGAATACAACAGACAAATTTTTCACTTCTTCTTCTAACTGGAACCCTGCATAAGAAGGTAGAAGTTTTGGTAGTAATACGATAGAAGAATCTTTCCTGTGAGAAACAGAAAAAGCCTCATTTACATAAAAATCTGCTAATTTTGAAAGGTTTTTTGCAAAATTCATATCTTCTGCCTGTTCACCACTATCATTACGTAAATTTTCAAGCAGTATTATGTCTTTATTTTTCATGTCAAAAATAGCATCACAAGCATCTTTGCCTAAAATGTCAGAAACAAATTTTGCTTTAACAAATTTATTCAAAGCTAAAGACACAGGTAAGAGACTTTGCCCTCCTTTCCCTAAGTGTGTTATCAAAACTATTTTTGCATCTTTTTTTTGAAGAAACTTAATTGTTGGTATCGCTTTTTTGATTCTAAAATCATCTTCAACTTTATCATTCTTAATAGGAACATTAAAATCAACTCTCACTAAAACTATTTTCCCTTTTACGTTTTTCAGTCCTTTTATAGATTTCATAAATTCTCTGCTACATTAATAATTTCTAAAAATTTATCTGCATTTAAACTTGCAGCTCCTGGAAGTGCACCATCTACTCCTCCGTTTGTAAGAAAATCTCCGCAATTTTTCTCATTCACAGAGCCACCATAAATAATTCTTGGTAATTTTGTTTTTGAACCAAATTTATCAGTAAGAACTTTTTTAATAAAAACAGACATCTCCCTTGAATCGGATGAAGTCGCATCTCTGCGCCCCTCTGTGGTAGAAAGTGCCCAAACTGGCTCGTAAGCAATAATTATTTTGGAAATTAATTCTTTGTTTATTCCATTTAAACATTCTTCAACTTGATTTTTTACAATATTAAAATATCCATGTTGTTCATCTCTTTCTGTTTCTCCCACACACAATATAGGCTTCAACCCAGAGAAAAGAGCATTTTTTATTTTTTTATTTACATCACTATTTGTCTCTCCTAATTTTCTTCTTTCGGAATGTCCAACAATAACGTATTTAACTCCAAGACTAACCAACATAGAAGCTGATACCTCTCCAGTGAAAGCCCCTCTTTCCTGCCAAAAAACATCTTGTGCACCTATAATAATTTTCTTTGATATTTTTTTTAACTTTTCTAAATACAAAAATGGCGGACAAATCACCACTTCAGTTTTTTTAAAACTACTTTTTTTTACGACATTAGAAAAAAGAGTCTCTGCTTCTTTTAGAGATGCAGGGTTCATTTTCCAATTTGCAATAATAATTTTTTTAGACATCCCATTAAAAAATTAACTAATAAACTTTATCTCCTTTACAAGTCCCCATAATTTTCTAACGGGACAGGTATTTATATATTACCATAGTTTATTCTGTCTCTCCCCAACTCCCAACTTGCCAACCTCCAGTGGGACCACTGGCAAAATTCATATTCGCAAGACCTGATTCATAATTAATTGTTGTGGCTCCAGTCAAAACCATTTTATGAGCTACTGCTTCTTTCGAACTTGCGCTTCCACTAAATGAAATCGTTCCATTTTGAGCATTTAAAACTACAGAACCAGCAGCCCCAGAAATATCTATTGCATTATGGGCACAAAAAGATATGTCGCAATTGCTCGTTGTAGCAAATAATAAGTAACTTCCTTGTTGCCCTGTACCATTTAATTGGCCACTCCCTTCAAGATCCAGCCAGCCATCAGAGACAATAACTCCACTAGTGTTTCCATAAGATGAATAAAGTACTATCTTGGCCGATCCAGAAACTGTAATATTCCCTTGCACCCAAAGAGTCCCAGTCACATAAAGAATATGACTTCCAGTTACATTTAAATTCCCGGTAATTTTTTTCGGCCCCAGGGTTGAAGTCCCATAGCCTGGAGTATTGTAAGTACCAGAATAAGTTTCTCCCGCTTCCGCCTCACTCTTCCAGCCAGTAATGTTTGCATCAGAAATCGGATAAGAAATATATGCTGGATCTGATTGCGCAGTGCAAGATTTATTATTCCCAGTACCGCTTTGGCAATAAATAAGACCAGTTGCTTCAGTATAATTAACAGTATGGGCTTGAGCAGTTCCTGAACCACTCGTCCCTACGCTTAATTGATTCCATTGACTAAGAGAACTCCCTTGAATCAATCCGGTAAAACCACCAAAATAAATCTTGAAAAAATAATCAAGCCCTGGTGGAGTGGTGTTATTCCAAGTTCCACCTTGTTGTCCAATTTTCCCAACTCCATTATCATACCCACCACTTGAAGCTCCTATCGTATAATACTTTGAACTTGAAGTGCTAGCATCAATAACTAACCAATAAGTAGTGTCTTTAGTAAGCATAGGATTTGTAGTAAAAGAAACGTCAATCCATCCATATGAAGTTGTTACTGAATCTTTGTTAAGAGTGCCACTTGCATACACGACTGTTCCAGGACTACCATTGGAATCATTTACAATTTTCACTAAAGCATTGCTTGGGGTACTAACTTTCTTTATATAAAAACTCACTTTATTTAGCGGAGTTACAGATTCTGTTTGAAAACTTTGAGCAACGTCCTGAGTACCATTTGCATTTCCAAATACTACATCATAGCCCGGAGCTCCACTTCCATTTGATTGATCTGAGATAAGTGCAGGGCTATTGCCTGAAATTGCCGTCCCCGAGATAAAACTAGATGTACTGCCTGTAATTGGACCATTGGCATAAACGTTCCCATTGACGCCAGAACTTCCTTGCAGATCAATCCCTCCTTGCCCAACTTGTACCCCATAATTAAAAGAAACCCCAGTACCAGCAGTAAGTGTAAGACCAACTTTCCTATTGTAATTTAAAACATCACCCAATGAAATTATTTCTCTTTCATTGCCATTTGCAGTAATCTCTGTTGTCGTTGAATTGGAGTCAAGCGTAATTGTTTCAGAACTTCCAATAGGTTTATTTGTAAGAATACGATAGAAAGCATCTTCAATTCCTGATTCTGCCAAAAAATAAGACTTTTTTGAATTCAAACTTTCATTGGAAATTTTAAAATCTCTAATCGTTGGCACCACAAGCCCAGATATCACAGCAAGTGAAATAAAAATAAAAAAAATCACAGCAATAAGCATCGCAGCCCCACCATTTTTTTTAATTTTTTTGAAATTTTTCATTTTTGTAATTGGTAATTGATATTAGTAATCTCCCCGCAAAACAACTGTATTATAATAATCATAATTACGATTTTGTGAATCGGATTTCGAACTAATCGTCAAAAATACCTTTACTGCTTCTCCTTTGATTGTAGTTATTTTATTAAACGTTAAATTTATAACTTCAATATTGGGACTATTGAGATCTCCGGAATAATTATTATTTTCTAAAAGACGAACATTAGAATTCGCCAAGACAAATTCAACTAACTTATCTACGCCGGCATCATCTTTTGTATCAAGCTTTAAATCACTTGCTAAATCTAATGCATTTACTTTGTGCGCTTGTCTTATTTCTCGAGAAATTCTTTCCATCATTTCTCCCCCTTGGGTAATCTGTTTTTGAATTGATACCTCTTTAAAAGATTTCATCATCGTAATAATTGAATTTATCACTACAGTTGAAAGCATTGCAAAAAGAACAATATAAAATAAAGCTTCTACTAAGGTATATCCTCCATTCGTTTTTTTTATCTTAATCATAGAAAAATATTTGAAATATAAAAAGACAAATTCTTAGTAATAGTTTGCCCAGATTCTTGCCAAGAAACATTCACAGTAATTAATTTTGTGCCAGAATCATCTGTCCCTATGTTCGAAATATCTCCAGAAACTGCATTTCTATTTACAGCTGAAATATTAATCGTTCTAGTAAAAGAACCAACCTGGTTTGGGGTAAGAGATAATGTCCAGGTATTACTTGAAAAAGTTGGGTAATAATTTGTAGCAACTGAAAGGCTAGAAATATTAGTCCAAGCATTATCTCGTATTATTCTAACTGATTCTGCTCCTTCTTCTAAAAGAAAAGCCGCTTGTGTCGAATGAAGAGATTGGCGAGAAATTACTAATCCTCTTTGGATAACAGACATCATAGAAAGAGTCAGAACAACAACGATTGAAGCAGCAATCAAAACTTCAACCATCATAAACCCTTGTACTAATCTTTTTTTATTTTTAAAAAAATTTTTCATATTCTAATTAATACTAACTCCTCCAGTCCCAGATATTGTAATCGTCTTAGCTAAAGAAAGATCAGAAGAAATTGATATGGTGATAGTCCCTGTACTACTCGCTGTGCCGCTTAATCTATTGAAATATACATCCACTGCGCCACCGGTAAGCGAAATATTAGAAATAGTTGCACGCGAAGAAATAGTATCTATTTCATTTGAGGCATTGTTTTGATTATAAACTGTACCACTAAATAGTACAATTTGATTTGATGCAAAATGCACGCCATACTCTGTTGAATTAAGAGAAGCCATCGTTTGAGAGCGAGCTTTTGCAAGCAAAGACATCACATCCTCTCCTGTGCCTTTCAGTATCTGTGTATTCCTTATCTTTAAAAATTGAGGGGCAGCGACGGTAACTAAAATAATAATAATTGCTATTACAACTAGCACTTCCATTAAAGTTATTCCCTTTTGATAAAAAAATTTAATCATTTATTTAACACCTTCCATTACTTTATACATCGGAGAAATAATTGAAATGGCAAAAAATCCTACCGCAGTACCGATAATAACCATTAAAACCGGTTCAATGATAGTCGAAAGATTTTTTGTTTTGTTTTCAATCTCTTCTTCGTAGAACAAGGCTATTTCGAGTAACATATCTGATAATTTACCAGTTTCTTCTCCAACTTGAACCATCTCCGCCATCATTATGGGATAAAAATTTGGATTTGATTTAAATACTTCCGAAAGTGGAGAACCTTTCTCTATCATCTCTTTCGCAGTCTCTAATATTTTTTTATAATAAACATTTTGTACTACATCTTCTGTTATTTCTATAGAGCGAATAATTGGAACTCCAGAAATTAAAAGAGAGGAAAGAGAACGAGCAGTACGAGCAGTATTTAATTGCACGACCATCTCTCCTAAGACTGGGATTTTAAGAATAACAAAATCAATATATTTTGCCATAAAAGAAGCTCTAAAAAGATAGCTCCCCCCTGCAACCACCGCAGCTAATATTACAAAAGCCAAAATCAAATGATTGGAAAAGAAATCCCCTAAAGCTATTATAAATTTCGTTGAAGCGGGAAGATCTGTTCCTACGTCCTTAAAAGTTTTTGCAAGTGTAGGAACAACAAAAGCAAACATCAACATACCTATAACTACCATTGCTGAGAGAATCACTCCGGGATAGATAAGTGCTCCTTTAATTTTTTTAGTTAAAGAATTTGATTTTTCAATATTCATTCCTATTTCCGTCAAAGCGCCTGCCATATTACCTGACTCTTCGCCAGCTCGAACCATAGATACAAAGAGTTTTGAAAAAACTTTTGGAAATTTTTCAAGCCCCGATGACAATGTCCCACCAGAATTTATTTCATTGTTTAATGAAACTAAAATTTCAGAAAATTTTATATTCTTCGTTTGTTTTTGAAGAACTGATATCGCACGAGAAAGGGACAACCCTGCTTTAAGCATCCCACTTAAATTCTTTGTAAAAACAATCTGTTCTTGAGCTTTGACTTTGCCAAAAAAATTTTGAATTATTTTATCAAAATTAAGCGAACTCCCCTTTTTTTCCTTGATAAAAATCACTGTATAACTACGAGATTTAAGTTCACGCAAAAGGGAAAATTTATCAGAAGATTCTATTACTTCTTCAATGATTGCCCCTTCTTTTGTTTTTGCTTTATAAGAAAAATTCATCCTATTATTCTGACACAACACGTAAAACTTCCTCCAAAGAGGTATATCCCTGTACTGCCTTCAAAATTCCGTCTTCTAACATTGTCGCCATTCCTTCTTTTTTTGCTTGATTTTCTATCTCGTCTTGAGAACT
This sequence comes from uncultured bacterium, assembly GCA_903907175.1. Classification (GTDB taxonomy): domain Bacteria; phylum Patescibacteriota; class Minisyncoccia; order Phycocordibacterales; family UBA9973; genus UBA9973. The sequence goes on along the minus strand of CAIVNB010000005.1, from coordinate 2,470 downwards.
ACCTTTGAGTATAAGCTCTTTTATACTTACAGTCATTTTTAAAACTTCGTGAATACCTATTCTTCCTGAATACCCGTTAGAAGAATCACCCTCTTTATTTGGTTTATAAAAAGGAACTTTCTCCCAAGTATCTTTCACTCCTATAATATTTTCAGCTTTGAGTTGTGAAAGCACTCTTTCAAGATCTACAAGTTTTCCTAACTCTTTCAATTCAACACTTGATAAAAAATATTTACCTTCTTTTGAAATAAGTCTTCTGACAAGACGTTGAGCAATAATAGTCTTAACTGTAGAAACTAATAAAAATGGCTCAACACCCATGTCTATCAATCTTGGGATTGCACCAGCTGCAGAATTGGTATGAATCGTAGAAAGGACTAGGTGCCCTGTTAAGGCAGCGTTTACTGCGAGTCCTGCTGTCTCTGTGTCTCGTATCTCTCCCACCATGATTATATCTGGGTCCTGACGAAGTAAAGTACGCAAACCATTTGCAAAAGTCATCCCTATTTCAGGTCGTACTTGTGTTTGATTTATTCTCGGCATTTGATATTCAATAGGATCTTCAATAGTTGAAATATTTACTTCAGGCTTATTTAAAATATCAAGCATAGTATATAAGGTCGTTGTTTTACCTGAACCTGTCGGACCAGTTGCCAACACCATACCGATTTTTTGTTTCAAAGAATCATGGATTCTTTCAAGGCCTTCGCCATGAAAACCAGTAGACTCTAGAGTGAGGCCATGTGAAGTTTCTCTTAAAATTCTGATAACTGTTTTTTCTCCGAAATATGTAGGCAAGGTCGAAACACGAAATGAAATCTTTTCTCCATTTTGCTCTATTTTAAATCTCCCATCTTGTGGTAATCTTTTTTCGTCAAGCTTGAGATTCGATAATACTTTTATTCTAGCTGTGATTCCAGGTGCTGCATTTTTATCCAAAATCATAGCATCATGGAGTATGCCATCAATTCTATATCTCACTGTAAGCTCAAGCTCTCCTGGCTCTATGTGAACATCAGAAGCATTCTGTAATATTGCATGGAAAATAAGAGAGTCGACAATCTTAACTACAGGCAAATCTTCTGCCATCTCTTTTAATTCTTCTTCAGATTTTTCTCCTACCAATTCTTTTGATGAATCTTCTCTCTGAATACTTTTCAAAGAAGCAACTTCTTTTTGAATTATATTATCAAACTCAACTTGTAAGCTTTTCCTATATTGCACGAGAGCTGACCTTATAGAAGGAGCATCGGTGAGGCGAGGAAGAATCTTAAGTCCTGATCTTTTCTTTATGAAATCTGTAACTGGAATATCGCTTACGTCGAGCATTGCTACTTCAAGGTCTCCATCTGTTTTTTTATAGGCAATAATATTGTGATTTCTTGCAATTGGCTCTGGGATAAGAGATAGAACAGCTATGTCTATCTTTTGGTTAACTAGATTGACGAAAGGAATTCCCAAAACAAAAGCTTCCATTCTTCTTAGGTCAGTCTCAGAAATTTTCCCATCAGAAAGTAAAATATCTCCGAATTTTTGATTCTTTTCTTCAGCCTTTTTTATTGATTCATCTAAGTCTACCCAAGAGACAAGCTTTGATTCTAAAATGAATTTTTTTAGTTGCTCTTCATTGATTTGCATTACATATATTATACCAAAAAATTCCCATGTTAGGGAATTTTTTGGTATTTTTTTCTACAAAAATATATAAGAATTATCTTTCTATATAAGTTGATCCTTTGCAAGAAGGAGGATTGTGTGCTCCATTGTCGCAAATACATTTATATGGAGGATTTAAATCTTTATGAGTGTGGGCTGGACAACTTGGTACATAAATCTCTGAACATTGATCGGGTGCACCTGGACACTCCCATGTCCAAGGATCCCCAATGCCAGTACTGGTATGTGTATTTGAAGCAGTACCACTTACACAACCAAAATGTTGAGACAAACATCCAGCAATAGGAGGAGGAAGAGTGTATGAACAATTATCATCAGGAGAACCCTGACAAGTCCAAGTATAGACATCTCCAGTTTTAGTTCCATTTACAAAACCCAGAGGAACAAGACACCAATAAGGCAATATGTCACACTGGCCAGGAACATTGATTCCTGGATTAACTGTAAAATTAACCCATGAACTACAATTATTGGTTTCATTTGTTTCAGAAATTTGGAATACACTATCAGCACAAGCTTGGACAGACCAAGTTCCAGGATTTCCACTCAACAAAAAGTCAGAAGACATCGCTAGGTGATGTGATTGGCTATTTAGCGAGCCCATTGGTTGCGGAGTTGAAGTAACAATATGCTTTGTCCCAGACCCTGCTGCTTGTTCTGCTACTTTAAATATATTAGAGAAAGTACCTCCAGTCGAATCAGCGCCATCGTTTCTAATCATTGAAGTAAATTTGATAAAAGTTCCAGCATCTTGATTGTCATTAATAATAGTAGGATCCTCTGCTACAAGATC
>CAIVNB010000004.1 GCA_903907175.1 uncultured bacterium | reverse complement strand
TCTTTTTCTATTTCTTTGTTAGCTTTTGTTGCCATATATTATTTTTTATTTATTTCTGTTAAAACTCTAGCTACTTGTTTCCTTAGACTTGCATGTTCTTTTACATTTTTTGATTTAGAACCTTCAGTTTTGAATTTTAAAACCCTAAGATTTTCCTGCAAAGAAACAAACTTCGCTTTTAGTTCATCTTTGTTCATTTCTTTTAAATTTTCACTCACTTCTTTTTTTGTTTTTGCCATAAAATTATTTGTTATGTTCTCGTGAAATTATTCTTACTTTTACTGGAAGCTTTGTTCCTGCTTTTCGTAGCGCTTCACGGGCAACTGATTCTTCGACTCCGTCTACTTCGAAAATTATACGTCCTGGAAAAACTTCAAAACAATATCCTTTTGGATCTCCTTTACCCTTTCCCATGCCTACCTCTGCAGCTTTTGCTGTATATGGTCTATCAGGGAAAACACGAATCCAATATTTACCTGCTTTTGTAAGTGTTCGAGATATAACTTTTCTGGCAGACTCAAGCTGATTTGATTTTACTCTTGCTTGAGTAGTAGCCTTAAGGCCAAAAGAACCAAAGGCAAGTTTAACACCACGTGTTTCTGGAGTTCTAGCTTTTGGATTTATTCTGGCACTTTGCCACTTTCTAAATTTTACTTTTTTGGGTACTAACATATATTTTTATTGATTAACTATATCTTTCTTTTTATCTGCAAATATTTTTCCACGATATATCCAAACTTTTACACCAATAGTTCCATACGGTAATACAGCTCTTTCGCGTTTAAAATCAATATCTGCTCGAAAAGTCTGAAGCGGAATAGAACCTCTCTTTAGCTCTTCTGATCGAGCAATTTCCGCACCTCCAAGTCGTCCTGAAAGAAGCACTCTTGCTCCTTCAACTCCCCTAGCAGACATTACTTTTTCAATTATTTGTTTTATTACTCGGCGATATGGCATTCTTTTTTCAAGTCCTTCAGCAATCATATAAGCCACAATTGCAGCATCAGCCTCTGGGTTTTGAATTTCAACTATTTCAAGTTTAAAATCTTCCGTATTGGTAAGTTTCAACTTTGCCATCTTTTTTAAAATATCTGCTTTAAGTTTTGTTGCCCCTTCACCACTTCTACCGATGATAAGTCCTGGACGAGAGGTTTTGATTATAAAACGAGTAGATTTTTGATTTCTTTCAATTTCAATAGAAGAAATATACATTCCACGCAATTTTTTCTCTAAATATTCGCGCAATAGAACATCACCCTTCAAATAACTACAATATTTTTTTGTATCAGCAAACCAGCGAGACTTCCAGTCTCTTAAAATTATTAATCTATGTGCATATGGGTGAACTATTTTTGACATATTATTTTTGTTTTTTAACTTTTGAAACCTTTGGCGTTTTTTCTACTTTCTTATCGGTAATAACTTTTGTAATTTTATTTAAAACGTTCTTTGCAGGCTTTTTAGTATTTTTTACTTCTACGACTTTTTCAGCAAGCAAAAGTGTAATATGGCTTGTTCGCTTGTTTATCCTGTGCCCTGTTCCCATGGCAGCTGGCATCATTCTTTTCATCACAATACCCTTATCAACTCTTAATTCTTTTATAAATAAATTATCTTTGGAAACTCCAAGACTAGTTGCATTTGCAATAGCAGAAAGCAAAAGCTTCTTAATTGGGAAGCCTGCTCTCTTTGCTAAAAAATCAAGCTCTACAAGAGCCTCGCTTACTTTTTTGCCCTTAACAAGATTTGCAACTAAGCGAACTTTTCGGGGAGATTGTCTGTA
>CAIVNB010000003.1 GCA_903907175.1 uncultured bacterium | reverse complement strand
GCTTTTTCTGTGGCAACACGTCCACGTAGTGTTCGTTCAAGAAGTCCTAGTTGTATTAAATATGGTTCTACTACTTCTTCTAGGGTTGCTTCTTCTTCGGACATTGCAGCTGCCATTGTTTTTAACCCTACTGGGCCACCTTTAAACTTTTCAATTAAAACTTCCAAAAACTTTCTATCTGAATTATTTAATCCGATTTCATCAATAGAAAGCATATTAAGTGCTCCCTTTACGGTTTCTCTATCTAGTTTCTTTTTGTGTACTTGAGCATAATCTCGACAACGTTTCAAAAAATAATTTGCTGTACGAGGAGTAAAACGGCTTCTTTTTGCAATTTCATCTAGCCCCTCTTTTTCTAATTCAGTTTTTAAAAGTTTACTGGACCTTTTTATAATTTCTGCGATTTCTTCATTTGAATAAAATTCTAATCGAAAGACTCCACCGGAAAATCTTGAACGAAGAGGAGAGGATACAAGTGCGACGCGGGTAGTGGCTGCAATAAGAGTAAAAGGAGGAAGATCAAGTTGAATCGTTCGAGCCGATGGACCTTTACCAATTATTATATCTAAAACACCAGATTCCATAGCAGGGTAGAGTATCTCTTCTACCATTTTATTAAGCCTATGAATTTCATCTATAAAAATAATATCTCCTGGAGATAGGTTTGTTAAAATTGAAGCAAGATCGCCGACTTTTTCTATGGCAGGACCGGAGGTTATCTTCATTTGTCTCCCCGTTTCGTGAGCTATTAAGTGTGCCAAGGTTGTTTTTCCTAACCCAGGAGGACCATAAAACAAGATATGTTCAGGTATATGACCACGTTCTTCTGCCGCTTTTAATAAGATTTTTACGTTGTCTTTTATGTGTTTTTGGCCAATATATTCATCCCAGCGGGTGGGGCGAAGGGTTTGATCTAAAAAAGAATCATCGGGGCCACTAGTTTTTTCGCTCTTTATTTCTTTTGGTTTTTTAGTGTTTTTGCTTGACATTTATTTTCGAATATGCTATACTCGGTGTAGTACATTATTAACAGGGTATACACATTAGTATCCACATTATAGCATTTACTTCTATTTGAATATAGTATAATCAAATAAGAAATTTGTTGTTTATATTTTTAGGCGAAGAGGATAGAAATCTCTAAGCAATCAGCCATCGGTTATATAAGTTTACGTAGGACGTTCTGGTTATTTTTTAATTTACTGGAATTATCCTTCAAGATCTTGTTACTTTCGGGGTTTACCTCCAAAAGGATTGTTTAGAGATTTATATTCTTTTCTAAAAAAGCTTGAGTTTAACTCAAGCTTTTTTTAATTTATTATTCTTCTGTTAGATCAACCACACTTTGTACTTCTTCGTATGAAGTAAGTCCATTTATTATTTTTACCATACCATCTTGACGCATAGAGAGGATTCCTTGAGTTTTTGCTATTTTTTTTATTTCGCGTTCGCTTGGATTTTGTGGAATTATTTTTTCAATTGCCTCGTCTGTTTTTATTGCTTCAAATATCCCAATACGTCCTTTAAAGCCGGTTAAATTACATTTTTCACAACCAACGGGAGCATAGAGTTTAAATGAAGCATCAGGATTAATATTATAATTTGAAAGACTTTTTCCTTCCTCTTTTATACTATCAGTTACAGATTTCATAACTGCAGCTTCATTTTCTGTTGGGGCTACTTCCTTCTTGCAGAACTGACATAATCTACGGACAAGACGTTGGGCTATTGAAAGAGATAGTGCCGAAACCATTATTTTTGGATTTACATCAAGATCAATCAATCGGGGGATAACCCCAGCAGCATTATTGGTGTGAAGCGTTGAAAAGACCATGTGTCCAGTTAAAGCAGATTCTATCGCAATTTTTGCTGTCTCTGCATCTCGTATTTCTCCAACCATTACAACATCTGGGTCTTGTCTAAGAGCTGAGCGAAGCCCCTCTAAAAATGTGTACCCTTTTTCTTCGTTGGTTTGAGTTTGGGTAATACCAGGCAAATGATATTCAATTGGGTCTTCAATGGTGATTATTTTAATTTCAGAAGAATAAATTTTTCGCAAGAAAGCATAAAGAGTGGTAGTTTTTCCAGAACCAGTAGGACCTGTAATTAAAATCAAACCATTTGGTTTTTTGATTTCTTGTTCAATTACAGAAAAAAGAAATGGTTCAATCCCAAATTCTTCAAGTTTCCCTTGAATAGATTTTGGATCAAGTATTCTCATAACAATAGATTCACCGTAAGCACCAGGAATCATAGAAGCACGGATACTTATTTCTTCGACGTCTTCCTCTATACTAAAACGTCCATCTTGGGCGACGACTGATGTTAATTTCATACCGGACAAAAGTTTAATACGAGAATTTAATAGGTGATATATTTCATGAGTAAAGAACATTACATCCTGGAGTACTCCATCAAGACGCAAACGAAGTCTTGCTCTATCTTGCTCGGCTTCAATGTGAATATCCGAAGCTTTAATAGCAATTGCTCCAGCGAGTATTATTTCAAGAATATGAGAAATTTTATGAACCTGATTTCCTTCCATTGCACCTGTTATATATTTTTCTATATCCTGCATTTTTGTGATGTTTTTTGCTGTATTTCTTAAGATTTCAGCAGATATTTCTATTCCTCCCACTCTTGAACTTTCTGCCATGGATATTTCTTTATATCTATTCCAAATTTTATTTAAACTGGAGTGGGAAATCATATAAAAGGTAGGAACTAAATTTTTCCCCTGCATTTCTTCTTTTAGTTTTGAGATTAGGTCCTCTGTTGGGGAGAGTATCCCAATGTAAATGTTTTTCCCAGATAACTTAAAAGGCCCAACCCTTAGATCGTGTGCGTCTTTTTCAGATATTGCCCTTAATGATTCAGTGTCTATCCCCAGACGAGACATATCAACATAAGGAAGACCATACCTAGACTCAGCCAGCATTTGTACTAGTTGTTCCTCCTCCTCTTTTTGCAGATCTTCTAGTTGTTTGTTTTGTTTTGCTTCATCAAAGTCTGACATATTGGTTAAATTATAGCTTATTTATTCTTAAAACCAAAGAATGTGCTAATATCTAAAAGATGATAAAAATTTCAAAAAACACGGAAGATACAAAAAAGATAGCGAAAGATTTTTTAGCTGAATTGTATCCCAGGAGTGATAAAGCCACAGTTGTGGGGCTTTATGGTGAACTTGGAGTAGGAAAAACAACTTTTACTCAAGCTATTGCCAAGGAGTTGAAAATAAAAAGAAAAGTTAATAGTCCAACATATGTAATAATTAAAAATTACGAATTAAAAATTAATAATTTCAAAAAACTTTTTCATATAGATGCTTATCGTCTGAAAAATGAAAAAGAATTAATACATTTAGGCTGGAATGAAATTATTTCAAATAAAGAACATTTGATTTTCATTGAATGGCCAGAGAATGTAATAAAAGCACTTCCTAAAAAACATCACCAAATACACATTTCTCACCTATCTACCGGACAGGCAGGTATAAAAAGGGGATACAGAAATTTTAAAATAAAAAACACGTAGAAATGATATAATTTTTATATGGGAAAAGCTGAAAATAAAACATTAGTATTACTTGATTCACACGCGATAATACACCGTGCATATCATGCCTTGCCTGAATTTATGTCTTCAGGTGGCGAGCCAACAGGGGCACTATACGGTCTTTCGAGTATGCTTATGAGGATAATTACTGATTTAAAACCAGATTATATTATCGCTTGTTATGATTTGCCTCAAAAAACTTTTAGACATGAGGCCTATGACGCATATAAAGCAGGAAGAGCAAAAGCAGATGAAGCATTAATAGTCCAACTTAAAAAATCACGAGAGATTTTTGAAGCATTTAATATACCAATTTATGACGCACCTGGTTTTGAAGCGGATGATGTGCTTGGCACCATTGTCGAAAAATTAAAAAGTGAGAAAAATATAAAAATAATTATTGCATCAGGAGATATGGATACAATGCAATTAATAGATGGCAAAAAAGTACAAGTCTATACCCTAAAAAAGGGAATAAACGATACTATTTTATATGATGAAGATGCTGTAATTACACGATTTGGATTTAAGCCGAAACTTTTACCAGATTATAAAGGGCTCAGGGGGGATCCGTCAGATAATATTATTGGCATAAAAGGAATTGGAGAAAAAACGGCTACAAATTTGATTGTAAATTTTGGAACAATCGAAGAGATATATAAAAAGATTAAAAAAGACCCTGAAAGTGTTGAAAATTCGGGCATTAGTCCTAGGGTTTTGGAATTGATTAAAAACAACGAAGAGGAAGCACTTTTTTCGAAAACGTTAGCAAAAATAAGGCTAGATGCACCAGTAAATTTTATTATACCGGTAAAAACTTTTTGGGAAAATGCAGACTTTAAAAAAATTGAGGAAGCCTTTGTCCAATTCGAATTTAGAAGTTTACTTACACGGATAAAAGGATTTTTTGTAAACAACGGCAGTAAAAGTGAAACTAAATCTTTATTTGAAGAAAGTTCTAATGTTGAGATTGTAGATCAAAATAAATTAAATGAAGCCTCAATCGCTCTTTGGCTTATTAATTCAGACATAACTAGTCCAACAAAGGAAGACATTCTATTGTATGGGAAAACGGGCTCTTTTGAAAAAGCATACGAATATATTTTTAAGAAATTGGAAGAAAAAAAATTAGATAAAATATACGAAGAGATTGAACGCCCCATTATTCCTATTGTAAAAGAAATGGAAGATTGTGGAATATTGATAGATAAAAAATATTTTGAAAATCTCTCAAAAGAATATCATAAAGAATTAGATAAACTAACGAAGAAAATTTATAGCGGGACTGGTAGTGAATTCAATATAAATTCTCCAAAACAATTAGGCGAAGTTCTTTTTGGAAAAATGGGGATGAAGTCAGGAAAGAAAAAAGGAGCAAGTGGGTCTTTTTCTACGAAACTCTCAGTTTTAGAAGATTTAGAAAATGAAAATCCTATTGTAAAAGAAATATTATCTTATCGAGAATTACAAAAATTACTTTCGACATATATTGATGTAATACCAAAAATGACAAGTGATGATGGCAGATTGCATGCAAAATTTTTACAAAATGGGACAACTACGGGTAGGTTTTCTTCTCAGGATCCAAATTTACAAAACTTACCAATAAAAACGGAGTTGGGCAGAAGAATACGTGGTGGTTTTGTGGCTAAAAAAGGATGTAAGTTAATTGCTTTTGATTATAGTCAAATAGAACTTCGAGTTGCCGCAATGCTTTCTCTTGATAAAAAGATGACACAAATTTTTTATGACAAAAAAGATGCTCATACAGGAGTTGCGTCGTTTGTGTTTGGGGTACCAATGGATAAAGTAGATAGTGAAATGCGTCGCAAGGCAAAGGTCATAAATTTTGGAATCATATATGGCATGGGAGTTTCTGCTCTTAGGAAAAATCTAGGTGGTACTCGAGAAGAAGCACAAAAATTCTATGATAATTATTTTAATCAATTTTCTGGCATTCGGGATTATTTAGAAAGTATTAAAGAATTTGCAATTAAAAATTCTTTTACAGAAACAATGTTTGGTAGACGTAGATATTTCCCCAATATAAATTCTAGGATTCCGTTTTTAAAAAACATGGCAGAACGTACTGCTACTAATGCACCGATTCAAGGTACGGCAGCCGATATTATAAAACTCGCGATAAGATATGCGGACGAAGATTTGGTAAAAGAAAAATTAAAAAACAAAGCAAAACTCGTTCTTCAAATACATGATGAGTTGGTGTACGAGGTAGAAGAAAATATTTTAGAAAAAGTTGAAAAAATAATAGAAATTGCGATGGAAGGCGTATTAGAAAGGTCATATTTGAAATATAAAACGAAAATTCCATTGCTCGTACATTATGGGTCAGGGGACAACCTAGGGGAGGTAAAGTAGGCTACTTTTGTAGTATAATTAGATTACTTGTCCCGTTAGAAATTCGACTGATGGGCAATAAGAAAAAAGATTATTAATTAAAATTTCTAATGGGATGGAAAAAGGAGAGCAAAAAGAAAAAATTCTTGAGATAAGCCAGGATAAAGAAAAAGTACATATAGTTTTAGCCAATTCCTATTCTGTCTTTTTCTTATTGTTTCTGGTAGGTGTTTTTCTAGATCTTATTTTTAACATTAAAATTTTAAATTTTTCTTTTATGTTGCCTATTGGTATGGTATTAATTTTTTTGGCGACATTACTTATTTTGTGGGCACAAAAGACTTCTCGAAATTTAAAAATAGAAAATTTAACAAAGGGGACTTTTTGTAAAGGTCCTTATTGTTTTACTCGTAGTCCTACCCATTGGGGACTTTTCTTTTTGATGTTTGGTTTTGGCATTATGATTAATGCCGTGTTTGTAATTATTTTTTCCATCATCTCTCTTATTTTTGGAAAATTTGTTTTTTTGAAAAGGGAAGAAACAATCCTCGAAAAAAAATACGGTACTCCATATATGGAATATAGAAAATCTGTTAAATTTTAAATTATGATATATCTTTTCACGGGCGATGATACAAAGAAAAAAATTAATTTTTATGAAAGTTTTTTAAAAACCCTTGCAGGGAATTTAGAGGTTTTTCATATAAACAAGAATGATTTCAATCCTGTGCAAGTAGAAAGTTTTTATTCTGGTGCGGGACTCTTTTTTAGTAAATGTATAGTGGTTTTTTCTGATGTTTTTGGAAAAGAAGAGGCTCGTGATTTTCTTTTAAATAAATTAGAGCAGATGAACAAATCAGAAAACGGTTTTGTTTTTTTAGAAAGTAAGCTTAAAAAAACAGAAATAGATATGTTTAAAAAATATGAAGCAAAAATAAGTATTTCCGAATTACCTAAAGGTAAAAAAGAAAAATACGACAGTTTTATTTTGGCGTATGATTTTGAAAAAAGAGATAAATTAAATTTATGGATCCATTTTAGACAAGCGATTGATAAAGGTGTAAGCATGGAAGAACTTATTGGGATTTTGTTTTGGAAAGCTAAAGATATGATATTAAAAAAGAATTTTAGCAAGTTCAAGGAATATGAACTTAAAGATTTTGTTTCTAAACTTTCTTATTTACTTCCAGAGGCTCGCAAGAAGGGAATTGACGACGAAGCAACACTAGAACGTTTTTTACTTGAAGCTTTTTAAAATTGTCGTCAGGAATAATTTTTTCGCCATTGCTCAAAAATTTTCACGACCCTGCCTCGTCTATTTTTTCTGCTGAAAAAATATGACTCCGACTCGGACAGCTAAAAAATCTTCCGCAGGGAAGATTTTTCTTTACGTTGTCCGCCCGCTCGGGATCGAACCGAGGACCTTATCCTTAAAAGGGATCTGCTCTACCAGCTGAGCTACGGGCGGTTGATTGGATAATTGATAGGTGTTTTGATAATATAAGAAAAATATGAAAAAATCAAGGTGATATTAATATTTTTATGCTAAAATCAATTTATGGACATATTAGCACATACGCTTTGGACGACAGCATTAGCTCGCAAAGGGAATATTGAAGGCGAGAAAAAAAATAAAAAATTTAAGGTAAATTTATATTGGACAGCATTTTTGGGGATTTTTCCAGACTTATTTGCTTTTACACTTCCCTTTATCTTTTCTTTTTATAAAGTCATTACAGGTCAACAAGTTTTTGGTTCTTTTAACACACGACACCAAGTAGCAGATGGATTTAATTTATCACATACACTATATCAATATAGCCATTCATTGGCATTATGGCTTTTAGTGTTTCTTATTGTTTGGTTAATATTTAAACGTCCAATTTGGGAACTTTTAGGATGGGGGTTACATATTTTAATAGATATTCCATCACATTCGGTTTTATTTTTCCCAACGCCATTTCTTTTCCCTATTTCTACTTATGTTTTTCCTTATGGAATAGCTTGGAGTAATATATATTTTATGATTATAAACTATACAGCCCTAGTTCTACTTTGGGGAGGATTTTTGTTTAAAAAATATAAAAAAAATAGATTTTTAAATCATGAAGAAATTAAAAAATAATATTTTAATTCTTCATAATATTAGAAGCACGCAAAATGTAGGTGCTATGTTTCGTACAGCAGATGCTGCGGGGATAGATAAGATTTATTTGACTGGGTATACTCCTGCACCAGTCGATAGGTTTGGCAAAAAACGTAGCGATATTGCCAAGTCTGCGCTAGGGGCAGAGGAGTTTGTTTCATGGGAGAGTAAAAAAGGCTTAAGTTTGTTACTTACTAAATTAAAAAGAGAAAACCATTTAATTATTGGGATTGAACAAGCAGAAAACTCAATTGATTATAAAAAAGTTAAGTTGCAAGACAAAAATGTGTTTATTATGGGTGCTGAAGTTACAGGAATTCCAAAAAATATATTAAATAAATGTGATGTTGTCGCTGAAATACCAATGAAGGGTAAAAAAGAATCACTCAATGTTTCTGTAGCTTGTGGAATAGCTTTATTTAGAATTTTGAATATTTAACTCTCGAACTATTTTTTTGTAGGTCCATAAGTATCTCCTGTGCTTATGGGTTGGGCTGGACGAATGTACGGTTTATCCTTGTCTGGTTTTGAAGGGCCACCAGCTAAAAACCAAGCTATCCAAAGAAGAATAAGTATAAAAATAAAACCTTTTAAATGATCTAGTGCCATATATTTGATTTAAATTTGATGTTTGGAGCAAAAATGTGCGCTCCTATTATTAATAACTTCTCTTATTATAACACCAAGACAACCCTTTTTACTACATTTTTCCCCAGTTCGTCTGTATGCCATGTGGTGAAGTTGAAATTTACCTGGGAGCCCATAAATGTTTCGATAATCTGACATAGAATCTCCTCCGAAACCAATACCTTTATTTAGTAGTTGTTTTATTGCTTTAAAAATTAGAATAAGCTCTTTTTCTTTTAAATCAGAAACTTTTCTTTTTGGATTTACATTTGAGCGCCAGAGAATTTCATCAGAATATATATTACCAATACCCACTATAATGGATTGGTCCATCAATACAGTTTTTATTTTTCCCTTAGGTTTTCTAGAAAGTCTTTCTTTAAATTTTTTAAAATCAAAATTTTTTTCCAAAGGTTCTGGCCCTAAATTACTTAGATGTTTATTTGAATTTTCTTTGGTGTTAAATAAAGTTATTTTTCCAAATTTTCGTGCATCAGAAAAAGCTAGGTATTTTTTATTAGAAAGAGAAAAAACTGCGTGTATAAATCTATTATATGGGTCTTCTAATGGCCCCTTTTTATAGGGTTGCCACTTGTTTTCTTTTTTTATAAATTTATACTCTCCAAAAAGTAAGTGGCCTGTCATTTTAAGATGAACAAGAACTGTTTTTTCTTTAGAGAGGTTTATTAAAATATTTTTTGCACGTCTTTCGACTGATATAATTTTTTGTCCAGATATTTCTTTTTTAAAATACAAAAAATAATTTGGATTAGAGATAGTGTCTATTTTTCTTTTATCTTTTGTATTTAAATCAGTCCAAACATCTAAAATTTTAGTACCCAATATTTCTTTTTTGAGACCCCTGACAGTGGTTTCTACTTCTGGGAGCTCGGGCATTATTTTTTACCTAAAATTTTTAAAGCTTCTTTTATCTTTGTATTCAAGTCTACTTCACCAGAAATTTTCTTTAAAGCATCTCGAGCTTCATTTTGGGAATATCCAAGAGATTTTAATGCTTCCAATATGTCTATTTCTTGGCCGAGAGACCCACTTTCATTCTCCTTCCCCATTTTGTCTCGAAGTTCCATCACCATTTTTTCAGCAGTTTTTCTGCCAATACCAGAAATTTTAGTTAAATAGGAGGTATCTCCTGTTCCGATTGCTTTTTTTAATGTTTCAACTGGTGCGACAGAAAGTATTGTGAGTGCTCCTTTTGGGCCAATACCAGATACTCCAATAAGCATTTCGAAAAATTCTAATTCACCGTAGTCTAAAAACCCATATAAATCTTGTGCATCTTCTTTTATGTGTAAATGGGTCCAAAAAGAAAAAAGTGAACTTTTTTCTTTTTGCCCTGAGCCTGTCGAATGGGCAAGGTTATTTAACGTGTTAGCTGAGACAAATATCTTATAACCAATGTCATTATTTTCAATAATGATAAATTTGTCTTTTTTTAAGATTATTTTCCCCTTAATGCTACCAATCATATTTATATTATATCATATTGTGTTTTTGAGTGTTTTTTGATAGGATACACGTATGCCAATAATTAAATCAGCAAAAAAAGCAGTTCGAGGGTCTCTTCGCAAGAAGGCTTTTAATGATCGCCGAAAGCGAACAATGAAAGAAGTAATAAAAAAGATTGAAAAAATCTCAAAAACAGATAAGAAAGAAGCAGAAAAAATGCTAAGTTCTGCATATCAGGCTATAGATAAAGCAGCGAAAAAGGGTGTCATTAAGAAAAACAATGCTGCTCGTAAAAAAGCTCGTCTATCTAGGCTAGTAAAATAAAAAAACAAAGAGTGTATTTAAAAGGGTACAGATTTTTCAAAAGACTTTTGCCTTAAAAAATTTTTAAGTTTAGGGCTCGTCAGCCTCGAAACCCCCTTTAAAACAAATTCTTCGTTTTTTTATTATTTTGTTATAATATAAATATGTCACATCTTTTGGAATTCTATGGTACTGAATGCCCACATTGTGTTGTAATGCATGATTTAGTTGTACGTCTGGAGAAAGAAGAGGACATAAAAGTAGAAGCAATAGAAGTTTGGCACAATAAAGAAAATGAAAAGCGTTTAATAGAATTAGACAAAGACATGTGCGGAGGAGTGCCCTTTTTTTATAATACAAAAACAAAGAAATGGATTTGTGGGGATGCAGATTATAAAGAATTAAAAAATTGGGCAATGGATAAATAAAATGCCAATTATTGAAGTAAAAAATTTAACAAAAAAGTTTGGAGATTTTACAGCTGTAAAAGATGTTTCTTTTTCTGTGGAGAAAGGAAACATTTTTGCTTTTTTAGGTCCAAATGGAGCAGGCAAATCAACTACCATTAAAATGTTGACTACACTCTTAACTCCAACAAGTGGGGAACTCTTTATTGACGGGAATGATGTACAAGAAAATCCAAACGAGGTTAGGCATTCCTTTGGAATTGTTTTTCAGGATCCCAGCTTAGATGATGAGCTTACTGCATATGAAAATATGGAAATTCATGCAATTCTATATGGTGTCAAAAAGAAAATTCGCATTGAACGCATAAAGCAATTACTTGAATTTGTTGATTTGTGGGATAGAAAAAAAAGTTTAGTAAAGGAATTTTCAGGTGGAATGAAGCGTAGGCTTGAAATTGCAAGAGGCCTTTTGCATCACCCAAAGGTTCTTTTTCTAGATGAACCAACATTAGGACTTGATCCACAAACACGTAACCATATGTGGGAATACTTACGTAAGTTAAATGAGACAGAAGGGATTACAGTGTTTTTTACAACACATTACATGGAAGAAGCTGAACGTATTGCGAATCATATAGCTGTTATTGACCATGGAAGTATCGTTGCGTCTGGTACTCTAGAAGAATTGAAAACAAAAACAGGAACTAAATCACTGGAAGAAGCATTTTTAAAATTAACAGGTAGAGATATTCGAGAAGAAGAAGTTAGTAAGACTGATGTTATGCGGGCAAGACACAATGCGTGGACAAGAAAATAAAAAATATTTATGCAAATAATTTATATTTTATGGCTAAGACAATTAAAGAGATATCTTCGTTCAAAACCTAGAATAATTGGTTCTTTGGCTCAACCATTATTTTTTTTACTTGCTCTTGGGGCTGGTTTTGGCCCAGTTTTCTCTAAAGCAGGGCAGGGGAATTATATAGAATTTCTTGTGCCAGGAATTATAAGTATGACACTCATTTTCACTTCAATTTTTTCTGGTATGGAAATTATTTGGGATAAACAATTTGGTTTTTTGAAAGAAACACTTGTAGCTCCTGTATCGCGTTTTAATATTATGATTGGGCGTACTCTTGGTGGAGCGACGTTAGCAACATTACAATGTACATTGGTTTTATTCTTATCTTTAATTGCTGGGTTTCGTCCTGTTTCTTGGGGTCTTGTTCCTATTGCTATTTTAGTTATGTTTTTGTCTTCACTTCTTTTTACTGCCCTAGGAACTGCTATCGCTTCAAAACTAGATGATATGCAAGGCTTTCAGATGATTATGAATTTCTTGGTTATGCCACTGTTTTTCTTATCTGGTGCAATTTTTCCACTTGATCGTACAACAATACTTGGCACGATTGCATCTTTTGACCCTTTGTCTTATACAGTAGACGCCTTAAGACATTTACTTACTAATGTTCATTTTTTCACATTGGGTCGTGATATTTCTGTCTTGGTGATTCTTACAATGGTTTGTCTTGTAGTTGGAAGTTACTTTTTTTCTAAAGTTCAAATATAAATTTCAAATAAAAAAACCACCGAGCGGTGGTTTTTTTATTTTATTCCCATACTACTTAAGAAAGTTTCAAGTTCTTTCCCTTTTATTTCTCGGAAAGAATTATTACTCAACTTTCCTAGCTCTATGTTCATAATTCTTATACGTTTTAGGTCAGCAATTTCTTGAAATACAGCGGAACACATTCTCCTAATTTGATGTTTTTTCCCTTCGGTTAATATTATTCTGAACATATTTTCATTTATAATTTCAATTTTACAAGGTTTTGTTTTATATCCTTCGATATGTACCCCTGTTTCCATTTTTTGTTTAAAATTTGAACGAAGAACGTTCTTGGTTTTTACTGCATATTCTTTTTCGTGGATATATTTTGGATTTAAAAGTAAATCGGTGATACGCCCATCATTAGTGAGGATCATAAGTCCGTGTGAATCTTTGTCGAGTCGGCCAATAGGGAATATATCTTCTGGGATACTTTTATTTTTAATTTCTTCTTTAATATCTTTTTCTTCGTCTTGTGGGGAGTGTGTGATTACTCCCTGTGGTTTGTTGTAAGCATAATAAACATAATTTTTTAAACTTTGTTTTCCTCGTACTTCTACTTTATCTTTCCCATTTACCTTACTGCCAAGGACCGCGCGTTTATTGTTGATAAAAACATCTCCTCGAGCAACCAGAGCATCCGCGTCTTTTCTTGTGGCAATTTTCTGGTGAGCCAAGTATTTATTTATTCTCATTGGGTATTCTTCCATTGTTTCAATATAACACAAAAAAGATTAAATAAATAAAAATAAAAAACACCCCAGAAAGATCATGGAATGTTTTTTGTTCTAGCGATATTGTTTCTAATTTTTGGGTGGGTTTATTTGAGTAGGTCTGATTGAAATTGTTTGTGCACTAACACTACCATCAGGGTTTGCAATTCCTTGGACACTCACCTCTGTTCCTGCCGCTAAATCATTACTTGTTCCAGATACAGTTTTTGCTACTGTGGTTGTATTTGTATATAAAACTATCTTTGAACCAGTACCCGTATTAGTAGTTGTCCCTGTTGTGTTTGGGCCACTAGGCACATTTAATTGCACAGTAATGCTATTGGCATCTTTCGCTATTATTTGGCCAAAGACATTTCCTCCGCCAATCCTTCCGCCCCTTCCTTGGCTAAATTGACCACTTTGTCCGCCTTGTCTAGATGGATTAAAATTATTTGTTTGTAGGTTGGTTTTATTTTTTGATCCAGAATATGCTGTCCCAGCATAGAAAGAAAGGGCTGCTAAAATTACAAAACCTACTATTAAAATTATGTTTTTTTTATTTTGCATTTTTTTACTTATTTTAATTAATGATGTTGACCTTTAATGATAATTAATAAATTTTTATTCAAATCTCAAAGCGTCAATCGGGTTAAGGGAAGAGGCATGTCTTGCTGGGTAATAGCCAAAAACAATTCCAATTAAAGCAGAAACTCCAAAGGCGAGTAGTATTGAAGATAAAGACACTGAAGCTTGTACAATTCCCAGATAACTTATCCCGAAAGCTATTAACCACCCTAAAATAATCCCCAAGAAACCACCTGTAAAAGTTAGAACTACTGCTTCAGTTAAAAACTGAAAGTTTATGTCTCTTCTTTTTGCACCTATTGCTTTACGTAGACCAATTTCTCTAGTGCGCTCCGTAACAGTTGTTAGCATCATATTCATAATACCAATACCACCTACAAGGAGAGATATGCCAGCGATAGCTGCAAGTAAGGCAGTGAAAGTACTTGTTACTGACGAAGCCGTTGCGATAATATCTGCTTGATTCATTGTGTTAAAATCTGTCTTAGTTGGATCTGTTATGTTGTGTCTTTGCATTAATAAGCTTGTTATGTCTGTTTGTACTTGTGCCGACACATCTGAACTTTGTGCCGACACATCTATTTCACTTAAATATTTATTTCCAGAAAGATATCTTTGAGCTGTGGTATAGGGAACATAAATTGCATCGTCGCTATTAGAAAAACCGGAACCACCTTTTGCAATAGTGATTCCGATTATATTATATTCAGAACCGGAGATACGAATTTTTTGTCCAACAACCCCAGTAGCCCCTACCCCAAAAAGATCGTCTCTGGTGGTTGGACCTAATACTGCTACTTTTGAACCGCTTAATACATTTTGACTTGTTATAAAACTACCCTCATCTATTGCAACATTTCTAATAGTTGAATATGACGCCTCTGTTCCGATGATACTCGTGTTGGTATTTGTCCCTGTTGCCACAACTTGCTTGCGTGAAGTAACTTCTCGCACCACTCCTGCAACATTTGAGACACTAGCCTCTATTGCGTCGGCATCTCCCACTGTTAAAGTCTGTGCTCCTCCACGGCCACCAGAAGGTCCTCCAAAACTTCTTTGTGCCCCAGGCATAACCATAACTAAGTTTGCCCCGATTGATTGGATGCTAGAAGAAATAGAATTTTGAGCCCCTTGTCCTATAGCAGTCATGGCGATTACTGAACCTATCCCAATTATAATACCAAGCATAGTGAGTCCTGTGCGAACTTTATTTCCTGAGAGAGCAGAATATGTTTCTCTTAATACGTCGTATATTTTCATGTTAAATATGTTTATGAATTTTTTTTTTATCTTCAATTAATAGTCCATCTCTAATAAAAAGTACTCTGTCTGCGTGCTCTGCCACATCTTGTTCGTGGGTAATAAGAACTACCGTACGACCCAATTCTTTATTTAGTTTTCTAAAGGTTTCTAAAACAATTTCTCCTGTTTTAGTATCTAAGTTTCCGGTTGGCTCATCTGCAAGTATTAAAGTAGGATTATTTACGAGTGCTCTTGCGATTGCTACTCTTTGAATTTGTCCTCCAGATAATTGATTAGAAAGATGGGTGAAATGACTTTCATCAAGGCCGGCTGAAGCCAGGGCTTCTTTTGCTCTTTTTTCTCGTTCTTCACTTGCTACCCCTTCGTATATTAGTGGCAACATTACGTTTCGGAGCACAGTTGTTCTAGGTAATAGGTTGAAAGACTGAAAAACGAATCCTATTTTGTCTTTCCTTATGTCTGCCAATTGATCATCTGAAAGAGTTGAAACATCTTTGCCATCTAAAAAATATGTTCCACCAGTTGGACTATCAAGTGCTCCAAGTATATGCATTAGTGTTGATTTACCAGATCCAGACGGACCCATAATTGCAACGAACTCTCCATCATTTATCGTGAAAGACACTCCATTTAGGGCATTAAACTCTATATCACCTGTTTTGTATGTTTTTACAATATTTTTTATTTCAATCATTTAATTAAAACTCAAATTAATTTCTTGGTCCTCCACTACCCCCAACGGCACTTAAAATACTTTTTGTTGAAGTAGTTTTTGTAGCAGTCGTTGCTGAGCCTGTTATAGTTTTGGTTACTATTAGGGCGCCTTCATTTAATCCAGAAACAATTTCTGTGACTGTATCACTAGAAATTCCAGTTACAACATTTATTTTATTAGGAGGAGTTAGAGAAGGGGATCCTTGTGCTCCTATTGCAGGAGCTGGTAATGCAGTGTCAAATGTTTCCACATAACTTGCCCCATTTTGTGATTTCACAGCACTGTTTGGTACGGTGAGAATATCTTGTTTTATATTTATAATAATATTTGAGTTTACACTCATCCCAGGTTTTACCCTTACGTCGTTTGTATCAAAACTTATTTTAACAGTATAATTTACAACCCCAGAAGATACAGTTCCAATAGAATCAATGCTTATAACTTGACCAGCTATCGTCAAATCAGGAATTGCATCAAAGGTGAGAGTAGCTTTTTGCCCAATTTGTATTTTAGCTACATCAACTTCATTAAATGAAATTTCGGCTACTTGTTTGTCTGTAATCAAGGTTGCTATGACGGTTCCAGAACTTACAGAGTCTGTTTTTTTTACAGCTACATTTGATATTGTTCCACCAAAAGGTGCGTAGACAGAATAATTTGATAAGTTGTCTTTTGCGTCTTGTAAGGCATTTTCTTTTTGTTTTACAGATAATTCGGAAGATTGAACATCTAAATCATTATTCAAAAATGCATCTTTAGCACTTTTTATACTTGTGGTGACAGAAAGTAAATCATTTAGATGTGAATTTGTTTGTGAAGTATAGCTATTTAATATTGCTTTATGTGTTGCTATATACGATGGAATATCAAAGTTATTGTTTACCAT
>CAIVNB010000002.1 GCA_903907175.1 uncultured bacterium | reverse complement strand
ATATCCTTCTAAAGAACAATCTGAAAAAGAGCCAAAGCCTCGTGGAAAGCCAGAAGGCGGAAATGGAGGAAATAAAGAAGCTCCTGAATCTGTTGACAGAAAAGTAAAAGCAACGCTTGGGAAAACGTGCAAGAGATGTGGAAAAATTATCATAAGAAAAGATATTGATGTAAGATTAAGGTATGTTTATGATGCAATGATTCAAACAATGATCATTGAAGTTGAAGAAGAAGTTTATCCCTGCGATTGCGGCGAGTATTGCATTGGAACTCATCCAGATGTTCCAGAAAAAGGAATGATCGGATATAATCTTCAGACATTGTTTACTGAAATGAAATTTAATTTTTCAGGCTCTTATGCAAATATTTCAAAATTCTTTGATAATGTTACTAATGGAAAAATAAATTTTACTCCAAAGGCAATCAATGATTGCATTATTGGAATTGCAGAAAAACTTGAGCCCTCTTACGACAAAATAGAAAATGAGATAAAAAATGAGCCTTTTGCAAACTGCGACGAGACTTCATGGCCTGTCAATGGGATGCAATGGTATCTATGGATGATTATCACAACGAATTTTGTATTCATAACAATACAAAATTCGCGGGCAAGAAGAGTATTGACTGATATTTTTGGAAAAAATTATCAAGGAGGAATTATTAGTGATTGTTTTAAGGTGTACAGAGAATTTGCAAAATGGTATCAAAAATGCTGGGTGCATCTGATGAGAAAAGCAAAATTTGAAGCACAAAAAAATCCCACGAAAAATATAGTTAAACTATATGAGCAGCTTAAAATTTTACATAGAGAAATGTCGGATTTTCTGAAAGAAAATCCTTCGAAAGAATTAAGGAAGGAAAAGAAAATTGAATTTGAGAAAAAGTTGAATCAAATAATCAACTACAAGCATTGGTGCAAAGAAGCACAGTCAATTGTTGACAATTGGCTGATAGCTTATAGAGGTCATTGGCTTACTGCAATTGAAATAGAAGGAATAAGCCTTGACAATAATCTTTGTGAACAAAAGATTAGAGGTTCAATTGGATGGAGAAAAATGCTAGGCGGACATAAGACAAGAGAAGGAGCAAAACAATATGCAATTATTGAAACTCATAGGCAGACATGGAGGCATAATGAAAAATATCCTTACAATGAACTATTGAATTTTTTGAAGAACAAAACACTTTCTCTACCCCCTATCGCTTGTTAGATTTTGTGCACTAATTATTAAAATTGGAACTTTGAGTTGTCCGAATGGCGCTCAAAGTTCAAAAAGATATTCTGATTTTTACTAGGGCAAAAATCAGCAATTTAAATATATAGACGATGCTATATACTTACCTTTTGTATTGATATAAATTATGTAACTATATAGTAATTACTTTTAGTAAGATATATAAAGTCTTATTTTCCATCTAAATTTAAAACAACTCTTAAGAGTATTTGAAAAATTAAAATGCCTAAAGAATACAAAAGACCAAAACCAACAAGATGAAATAAAAGCAACAGAAAACCCAAGGCCTCTATCTTATTTTCCTAAAATAACTTTGTTTAAAAGCTGGGCAGTGATGCTGTTTGCGGGAATTTTATCTGGGATCCT
>CAIVNB010000001.1 GCA_903907175.1 uncultured bacterium | reverse complement strand
CATCGACAAAAAGCAAAGCAGTTTGCTTTTTGTCGGGGTAGCTCAGTTGGTAGAGCACAGGACTCATAAGCCTGGGGTCGTGGGTTCGATCCCCACCTCCGACACATTACAAATTAATAAAATTTGTGATAACCTTAAAAATACGCGATCGTAGCTCAACTGGTTAGAGCACCCGCCTGTCACGCGGGAGGTTGCCGGTTCAAATCCGGTCGGTCGCGCAGTATTGGACAGAGCACCCCGAAAGGGGTGTTTTGCCTTTGTGGGCTTTGATTATTTTCCAGTTCCAACCGACCTATTTCGCTTTCTACAGCATCTCGCTTTTTTTCTATGCGTTCTAGCCAATCACATTGAGAAATAAAGAGTTTTTTGTCTTTTACGATGTAGTTCCAACCGAGTGCAGTGAAGATACCTTTTTTCTCTTCTAGGGTTGTTTCTGGGTCCTCAAACTTGGTTTTAGCCGTATGTGCAAAGTTGAAAACTTGCTCGGTGTATTGAAGCCAACCCAGAGCCCTGCTTTGAGTTTCAGACACTTTTTGTTTCATTACAGCAATTTTATCTGTTAGTTCCTTTTTTCTTGAGGTATATTGGTCGTCGTCTATTAGTTCACGCACTCGCATAGTGATTAAACTATCAAGTTCCTTTTGTGATACCTCAAGAGAGTTTAATTGGGTTTTATAAATAATTTCACGCTCCTTTGCTTCATCGGCGTGCTCTTCTTCTAAAATCTTCAAAGCCCAATTTCGGAACTTTTCAGAAATGGTGTATTTTTCTAACTCTTCTTTTATCATATCTTCCACATCTTCCAATGGAATGTATGATTTTTGGGTGCAATTTTCCGTTCCTTTCTTGCGGTGTGAGCAATAGTAAAATGTGTAATCCCTCAATTCATTTTTAGTTTTTACCAACTTGGTTTTTGTGCAAGCGGTAATTGCACTACTACATTCTCCGCAAAGCATATCGCCCGTGTAGGCAAATGCGTGGGTTTTTGCTCTGGGCTTTCCATACTTTCCGAGTATCAGTTGCATTTTATCAAACTCATCAGTCGTTATCATTGGTTCGTGTTTTCCATTTTCTATTTGACCTTTATATAGATAAAGCCCCGTATAAAATATGTTGGTAAAAATCCCATACATCGTGCTCTTATTTACTGGTCCTCCTCCACGATGCTTGCCTTTGCGTGTTATCAAGCCCCAATCATCATTTACTATTTTCAAAAGTTTAGGAATAGTGTAGTCGCCTGTGAGCATTAACTTCCACGCTCTCTTTACGAGCTCATAGCGTTCAGGGTCTTTGATTATATAATTCTCTCCACGAACTTCGTGTTTAGTGTTCAAGTATCCAAGCGGTGCCAAGATAGGTGCCTGTCCTTTTGCGATTTTACTATTCAGTCCGCGACGCACGCCAACTTTCATATCTAAAATAAACTGGTTAGCACTACCGCTCTCTACGCTAAAAATAATTGCATTATCACTCGGTTTGTATTCTCTTGTAGGAGTTAAGATTGACTGAATTAAACCTTGTTGAAGCATCCATTGAAGTTTTCCGCTATCAACTGGATTTCGGGAAAGGCGATTGAGGTTCCAACAAATAATTCCATTTGCTTCTCCTTTTTTAATACGGTCAAGCATCTTGTCAAAAATAGGACGCTTGTTTGGTTCTTTTGCCGAGCCCTCCTCGGTTAACACATCTACCGCTTTTATTCCGTAGCGTTTTGCGGTAGCTTCATCTTCCCGTAATTGATCGGGTATAGATTGGACCTGTTTTTCTTCGCCCTCTTGGGACTTTCTAGCATAAATAAAGTATTTAATTTTTTTGTAATCGTTGCTCATATAATTTTATTAAAAACATAAATGGACACCCTTGGTCTACCCGTTCTACAAAGATGCAGAGCGGACAAGGATGCCCATTTATGCAGAAAACTAATAATAAGTTGTCTAAAAAATAAAAGCACCTTTGTAATTGGTAAACGGGTAGACATATACATTATATACCCTTTTCCAAGGAAGCCAAGCTGATAATCTCAAACTTTTCTAGGGCAGTATTCAAAAAAGCAATCTTACTTGAAACAGGTAAACCTTTAGCGAACTCTGATGCTAGTTTTATTTTCTTGGTTAGCCGTTCTGGATGACCCTTACACCAACTTTCAAACATTATCGCTTTAAGCTCCTTTGCCCCGTGGTCTTGAATAACTGTTGCTATGCCGTAGGAGATAAGGGCATTATTCATACTGTGAGCTCCAACTCCTCTTTTTTCTGCTTCGGAAAGTATGTGTAAAAGGAGAGTTAATTTGTCTACTTTACTGAAAAGCGAAAGCTGGTTTTCTGGTCGCTCCGTAATCTTGTGCCAAGAATTGAGAGTAAGTTTTTTTAGTAGGTTAGGAGTAAAAAGGTCCTTGAAAACAACTCTACTGGTGTAGTCCCTACCAAGTAGAGCATTTACTTCTCGTCTTACTGTTTGATTTTTCTTTATGCGATATTCATAACGGAACACTTCTCGTCCGTGTAGATTGTATAACTCAATAATTGTTCGTTCGTGGTTTATGCGGTGTTTATCACTTCGTTTGTTTTTTGGTCTTTCTGCATCGGCAATTTTATCGTAGAAAGACCAATCTGTAGTTCCTGCATATATATTAAGCACCCGTGCCCCTTTCTTGTCTTGCTTGTCAGCCACATCAAATGCTTTACTGATGTCTACTTTTGAAAGTTCATTTATTATTTCCCTCATCTTTATTGTTTTAGGCAAAGGAATGTTTTTACAAATATGAACGGCAGAAACTAATGCATCAGCTATGGTATCAGTTTCTACAAATATACTAACTAGTGCTAGTGCGGATTTCAGAGCGGAAAAAACTCTTTCTTTATGGTCTTCTCCCACTTCCTGTAAACTATTCCAATAAAGTAGTTTAGGTGCAGAGAACTCAATTTTCATAACATAAAGTAAAGATGTGCGGTCTTCGTTTAGTGCTTCAAATATCTCTACGCGGGGTAAGTATTCTTCTTGCTGTTTTGCCTCTAATTTGAAGCGACGAAGGTATTGGTGTTTAGAAGTTCGTTCAGTGGGCGACAAATCCTTGTAATCTCTTTTTGTCAGCTCTGGCACAAAGAGCGATCTATCTCCAGTTTTGAACTTTCCATATAATTTGATAATAATGGTATCCATAGTAATTTTTTATGTTGTCGGCGTTTTTCAAGGAACCCAACAAGCAGTTTATTTTTGCTTTTGCAAAAGTTCTGCTTGTTGTATTTCGGCTTCCTTGTTATATTTGGGATGATAAATTATAGAAATCAATCGCAAAAGTTTCTCGCCTTGTTTATAGGCATCTTCTTTACTGATTTCTTTTCCGAAATGCTCTTTATAAAGCACTTGGAACTCTATGATTTTTTCGTCCGATAAAACCATAGAGCTATCTGTTATACAACTGGTTTTTGAGAGCTTTTAGGTTGTCAAAGAACGACCTTGCTTTGACTTCCAATCTGTCGGCGAAATACTTATCAACTATTTCTTCTATCCCGACTTCTCTACGAAACACAAACAGAGCTTTTCTTGGGTTGTCTTTCTCAACCATTAAAAGCTCAAAATCCGCACATAAAAGTGCGGTTGATACGCCAATGTCGTAAGTAGTGAAGACAGAGGCGGGGTCATACGGGGAGGGTATCCCAGACGACTTTATTTTCTTGTTAGCCATAGTAATGCTAATTGGGTTTGTAATACGAGAGTGTTCCTGCTCTCACCCTATATGCTGAAAAATCAGTCAAAATGAAAAAACCGCTATATTTCAAGTGGTCCTTTCCTTTTTTGGTAGCTGAAAACTTCAGTCAATCAATCAAAGTTCAGTGAGATAGGATGTTGCGTGCGTATCTTGTATTTCAAGATTTCTCAAGTCCTTTTCTGGAGTAATTTTCAACAGAGGATTGTATCCTTGCACTGCCTTATCAAAAGGTATTGGTTCTTCCGTTATATCAAAATGTTCACACAATGCTTTTGATAAAGCTGACTTATATGTTTGAAATAGATTTTTTTTATCTTTGCTTCTTATAAAAGCATCCCTACTGAACATATTTTCTGGGGTTAAGTAAAACTCCTTATTTCCTTGTATCTTGGTTTTTGTGATTGAAAGTGCTCGTAGTATTTCCCAAGAGATATTGTTTGTTTTTTTGAAGCCAAAAGTTTCATAATCACCCTTATTCTTTAACTTTCCATTTATAAGGATTTCTATATTGTTCTCATCAGTAAACTTGATTTCAATATCGGACCAGTTCAATTTTGGTTTTTGAGCCATATCGGCTTTATTGTTTTTATGAAGATTATTTTTCTTTATAGAAAATATCCTTTCTTTGTTTCTGTTTATAAGCTCTTCTTTTCCATCAGTTAGTTCAAAAGCTCTCGTGATGGTTTCTTTTGCTTTTTTCATATCTTCTTTTCCTTCGTAAATCAAAGCAAGATTGTTCAATACTGAAGAACTTTCGTCCTCAATACTCTCGTATACTTCTTGGGCTTTATCCACTCTTTCTGCTTCATTTAGAGAGTAAGCAACCTCAAACCTTCTATCAAAGAAAGTGTATCCGTCTTCAAGTTCTTCTGGTGCAAAGAAAAACTCAAGTGCTTGACCTTCAAGTAGGGAATAAATATCAGAGATTGTGTCGTATTGTTTTTTCTTGAAAAGTTCTTCAATATCCTTGCTAAACATTTCCTTGAAATATCTTTCTACTCGCACATCACGACTTGGTGGTTTTGCGATTTCTTCTTTGATGGTTGTTGCGTAATCATACAAGAAATCATCACTGCATTCCGTAATGTCTGTGTAAATCCATTCTTTTCCTCCAGAGAGAACATATTTGAGCTTGTATACAACGGCATTGTCATATTGTTTTATACGATAATACCCGTGAGCCAGCAGATACAGGTCAAAGAGAGTTTCTTTTGTGTTTTTCTTTATTTCTTTGAGTAGCTCCTCAATTTCTTTTTTGTTATTTTCTGACAATACAGTTTCGTCTTGGTAAAGAAACTTCTTAAAAAGATAAATTGCCGTCAATCTTGTCTTGTCGCTGATGTTATTTTTAATGGCATACTTGATTTCATTAAGGAAGAATTGTTTTGTAGGTAGCTCCATTTGAAATACAAAATAATCATTCATTGTTATGCTTTCAATCTGTCTACACATCTGGGACAGAGTATTCTCAATACCTATACCATCCTTGAGTTTCAAATATATAGAAAACATATAAATATGGCACCCCAAGAGCAATTCTGTATCGCCGACATTCTCTACAGTTTCCTTGAAATATCTCAAGCTCTCACTATAATTTTCTTGTTCGTAATACAGAACACCCCGCAGATATGAGTTGATGTTATCTTTCAAGTAGTTCCACGGGGTATGAATAAGAGGTTCATTTTTTAACAGCTCCTCACACATATCAAACTGTTTGCTTTTCAAAAAGAAAACAAAAGACAAGCGAATAAAATCGCTTGAGTTTGAGTAGAGAGCCCTCTTCAATTCTTCGTAGTTCTCTTTATAAAACTTTTTGAAGTCCTCAACTTCTTGATTGTCTGATTTTGTGTAGTAATCAAAAGTTGTTCTAAGGGCTGGCTCGTATTTTGGGTTTTTAGTCAAAACTTTCTTTGCAAGATTGAAACTTTTAAGAAGATTGGTTTCTTTTTCAAAATAAAGCTCAATATATTCCTGTTTTGCGAGCATCAATTTCTCTGGCTTTTCATCATAAAGGTCCGAGAGTTTTCGTAAAATGTATGACTTGTGCCAGAAATTATCATCGTAGTTCGTGATGACATCATCAAGTTTATTTTTCATCAGTAAAAACAAAAGATTTCCTTCTATCTTTTGAGTTGAAACTTTGAGAAAGTCGGAACCTTTCAAGAAACGCAAAATTTCTGGTTGAGGAGATTGTATACTTTCAATGTAAATATGGAATAGGGTTTCCTCATAATCTTTTTTTATGTCTTCAATAGAAATCGTTTTTGTTTTTTGTATATGAAAATCTCCACTCAAAAGGTCCAGTGTTGTTGTGGTGTGCGTAATTTCAAACTTATTCTTTTTGTCTTTTTGATATTCTTGCTTGATGATGCCTACAAGTAAATGATCGGTTTCATCTTTGTGAAGTTTTTCTATTTCTTTATTATTAAGAACACCAATTCTTCCTAAAAAATCAATAGAAAACCAGAGCTTCTGGTAAATTGAGAAATCTATTCCATCTAAATCTAATTTATTATTTTCGTCGTCTACTGGTTTTATCTTATGCATAGAGTAATTGTAATTTATCCTATAAACATAAAGATTTTAGCACATTTTACTATGAAAATTAAGGATTTTTTGTTATAGTGTATATGCCCACAAGTTGATATACAAAGTAGAGCTGACAGCTCTTTATTGCTAATCCTGTCCAGTATGGACATCCTAAGCGGGAATACAGGATTGGCGACATTGTTGTCATCTTGTGGGCACCTGTCTTGGGGTGTCCATTTTGTTTTCTATTATAAATAACGGACTTCAAGTCATAGGGTTGCCCACACTATGCAAAAATTACAATTAGTAGAAAAAGCTAAAGGCAGAGCTATGCTCGTCTGGGCTGGCAAGAAACCTTTGGAAAGTATTGAATACTATCCTGCTCAAGAGAAGGAAGTATACGGAGATAAAAAGTCGCCAGATTTTAATAAATTATTTTGGGGAGACAATCTGCAGGTCCTTGCACATTTACTCAAAGAGTATCGCGGGAAAGTTGATTTGATATACATAGACCCTCCATTTGATAGTAAGGCGGATTATATTCGCAAAATACAATTTAAGGGTGAAAAAGTTGAGGGTGAAAACCACAGTTTATTAGAAGAAAAACAATACGGAGATATTTGGGAAAAAGACGAGTATCTGCAATTTATGTATGAGCGTTTATTGATTTTGAAAGAACTGCTTTCTGATACTGGCTCTATTTATCTTCATTGTGATTGGCATAAAAGTGCCCATATAAAACTTATACTTGATGAAGTATTTGGAGAACGAGATAGTAATAACTCTATTGTATGGAAATACTCCACAAGTGGAGCTTATCCTCGTTTTTTTGCAAAAAATTATGATGTAATTTTCCGCTACTCTAAATCGGATAATTATGTATTTAATTACGAGAAAATCTTTGATAAGTTTGATTATTATTCAAAGAAAGAAGATGGGCAAGAAATAATAGAAAAAGATGGCGAAAAATACTATAAATACAATGGCGAATTGAGGACCTTCAAAAAGCAACTTACAGAAGTTTGGTTTGATGTTGATAAAATAAAGCGAGATGGTAAAGAAATACTTGGGTATCCAACCCAAAAACCAGAGGGACTTCTTGAACGCATAATTAAAACATCTTCAAACGAAGGGGATGTCGTGTTTGATTGCTTCTGTGGTTCTGGAACCACTATGGCAGTGGCTCAAAAGATGGGTCGCAAATGGATTGGATGCGATATAAATCTTGGAGCAATACAAACTTCCACCAAGCGTCTCAATCAAATTATTGATGATCAAAAAGCCCTAAAGGGTTTCAAGGGCTTGCGTGGTTTTAAGGTCCTAAATGTGAATGAATATACTGCTTTCAAAAATGAGATTGAAGCGAAAGAAATAGTGCTAGAAATGTATGGAGTTGAAGAAATAAAACGAAGTTATTTTGATGGCGTGCTTGATACTTCCTTTGTGAAAGTTATGCCAATGAATAGAGTTCTTAACAAGCTAGATATAAAAACCTTACTCAAGAATGTAAACGATAAGTTGACTGATTTCACGATCAAAAAGAAATCAAAATCTGGCGAGCCAGTTTATGATGAAGGGGTGCTAATTATCTGTTCTGGTATGGAGCTTGATGTTTCTGACTACTTAAAAAAAGAAAATAAAACTGGTGTAAAAATTGAGGTCAGAGACATTGCAACAGATAAGAAAAACCTTGTGTTCAAGAAGCCCCCAGAGGCGAAGGTAGAAGTTAGAGCAAAAGATAAAAAACTTTCCGTTTCACTCAAAGAGTTCTATTCGCCAATACTGATGAGAAAATTAGAAATTGAAAATAGCAAAGTCGTGAAAAAAGAATACCAAGCCAAAGTGGAGGATTTTCGTCAGATTATTGATAGTGTGGCGATTGATGTGGATTACACAGGCGACTTATTTAATGCCGAGATTATAGACCTACCCGCAAAGCGTGAACTTATCAAAGCGGTTTATTCTTGGGAATATACCAAGAAAGGTAAATATACTGTAGCAGTCAAAATTATTGATGTGCTCGGTGAAGAATACTTTGAGACATTTAATATAACCACATAAAATATGAACGAAGATAATAACATAGGTAAGCCCCCATATAGAATAGCCGTAATTGATTTGATAGATGCTTATCACTACGCGGATTTTTTTGAGGATAGCAGGTATGCTTGGTTTGGGTGGCAAGATTACGCACAGTATACAAAATACGATATTGTTCTAGCTTTAGCAGATAGATTATTTTGGGCTTTCAACCCTGATGCAAAAACTCAAGCTGATTGGACCAAATGGGAAGCGGGATATGATGTAAGAATATACGATGCTGAAAGTAATTGTCTTTATAAAGCACACACTAAACTACCTAAATAATATGGAAAACTCATTTCTTGAAAGTGTAAAAATTAAGGTATCCGAGTGGTGTGAAGATAACTACAAGGGAGGGTTTAAGGAGAGCATAAACATTTTGAATTATGTGAAGCGTGTCGGCTTTTTACACGAGCCACAAATTGAAGCTCTTGAAACTTATATTTATATTAAAGAGATTTTGAAGAATAAGCCAACAAGTGAGATTTTCAAAGATACTTTCGCAAAGAAGTCCGACCTGCTTCGCTCTCTTGGTGTGGCAGAGCGACAGATTTCTGACATTATGGAAGCTGACAATCGTGATAAGCAAATAGCCGAAATCATTAAGGAAAAGTTTGGTGCTCAAGATTACGCAAACCAAGTATATGCACTGACTATGGGCTCTGGTAAAACGATCTTGATGGCGACATTTTTAATATACGACTTCGTGCTCTCATATTACCACCCAAATGATGCACGCTTCGCTAAGAACGCTCTTGTTTTCGCCCCCGACACGACCATTATAGAAAGTTTGAAAGAAATAAAAACTTTTGATTACTCAAAGGTTTTACCAAAGGAATACCAAAACATTTTACTCAATATCAAGTATCACTATTTAGAGAGCACAGAAACAGCCCTATCTCCGATTGGCAATTATAATGTTATTGTTTCAAACTCACAAAAAATAATACTCAAGACGCGAAATGACGATACACAAGGTGGAGTAAAAAGATTATTTGGAGATAAAAATGAACTTGCAAAGCGTGAAGTAGAAAATGCTCGTCTTCGTGCTATCCGAGAGCTAAACAACCTTATTGTTTTTGTAGACGAAGCACATCACTCATACGGCTTAAATCTTGAGGGTGCTTTGAAGAAAACACGCCAAACGATTGATTACCTGCACGGCAATACTCCGCTTGTGGGTGTTGTAAATCTAACAGGAACGCCTTATATCAATAACAGGATGATAGACGATGTGGTGTATCACTTTGGGCTCAAGCAAGGCATTGAGAAGGGTATCTTGAAGCAAGTAAAGATACTGGATTTCGGAGAAGTTCGTTCACAGGTTTTTATTGAAGAGGTGCTCTCTACATTTTGGTCCGAGTATGGAGAAAATCGTCTTGAGGGTCGTCTCCCTAAAATGGCTTTCTATGCTCCAAACATTAACAATTTACAAAGTGAACTAAAACCTCGTATTGAAAAAGTCCTTACCCAAATGAATATACCGATTGATAAAGTTCTTGAATATCACACAGAAGCGGAAGACAGCAAAGAAGATTTCAAGATGCTAGATACGATAGATAGCCGAAAACAATTCGTGCTTCTTGTTGGTAAAGGAACAGAAGGGTGGAATTGTCGCTCGTTGGTTGCGTGTGCTCTTTATCGTAAGCCGTCTAGTTCAATCTTTGTGCTTCAAGCATCCACACGCTGTATGCGTTCTATTGGCGATAATTCTACACGAGCACACATTTTTCTCTCACGAGAAAATTACAAAGTTTTAGATAAGGAATTGAAAAATAACTTTGCCTCAAGTATTCAAGACATCAACAACCAAGAGCAAGAGAGCTTTGAGTTTGAAATTAAGGTTGAAAAGAAAAAGACCATCAAGGTTAAAAAGCTCATCCGAGATATTATCTCAACACAGGCAACAAACACAGACGACATCAAAATTGATATAAAAAAATACAAACCCGAAAAATACGAGCACTATCTCTTAGGGTCCGAGCTTGTCATAGATGCTTCTGGTAGGGCAATTCTAAAACACGATACACTTGGCTCCAAGAAAATAAAAGAGATCAATTCATACACCTATTATGAAATTGTAGAGCTCATCAATCGCTATACGCATCTTCCGTGTTTAGCCATAGGTAAATTATCCGAAAATATCGGATTATCTAGGAGTAAGCTAGTAGATAAAGTGAATATGAGTGTAGGATTTTTGCCATTTATAATTCAAGCTATTCTTGAAACTGTCTATCAATATACCGAGACCGAAACTACGACAGAAGAAGAAATTGAACTCACAAAGGAATACCCATTCAAGATGAGCCGAGAGGAAGGTAAAAAAGCCCTTGTTATTTTCAAGGAAAAAGAAGAAGCAGATGGAGCTACAAGTCGTATCGGTTTTCATATCAATCCTTACAATTTTGATAGTAGTGATGAGCGGGACTTATTCCGACAATTTCGTCAGTTTCTAGTGAACAATGAAACTATTAAGGATGTTTATTTTACTGGTGGTGTCGCTACTGATGCTCACAACGATTTTTTTGTTGAATACTGGAACCCTACAGAACAACGTATATCAAAATACTTTCCAGATTTTCTAGTAGAAACTGATAAGGGTCGGTTCTTGGTGGTAGAAGTCAAATCGGGTTCTGAAAAAACAGAATATGAGGCAAATAAAAAACGCTATGATGGAACCAATACTTCACTCTTTAATGAGGTTTATGCTAAAGAGCTTGGCTTCTTGGATTTTCAAAAAGTAAATAAAGATTTTGAATACAAAGTTATTTTTGACGCTCACTTACAAGAACGGCAAAGAGAGCTTTTTGAGTTAATTAAAAAACTTTAATAATCATCAATTTTATGCAAAAAGTTAATCACGAAGAATATAAAAAAGAATGTGAAGTTAGGTTCAATAAAATGACAGATGCAGAAATTATTGAAGCATTCAATAAACAGGTAGGTAATACTGGTTGGACAACTAGTAGGGGTATTTATCTTTCAGCTCTTCATAAAGAATTAGATAACCGTGGCTTTGATTTTTCTGCCATAGGAACAAGCAACTCTTTAAGTTTCAAGAATAAAGTCATACTCATTGGTAAGAAAGTTGAAATTGATGCTAAATAAGCCTAAGTAATTTAATTTGACAAGTGCCTATAT